>NZ_AZRN01000032.1 GCF_002895565.1 Petrotoga mexicana DSM 14811 | reverse complement strand
TAGAAAGGAGCAAAGCGAAAACGTAAGGCTAAAACACTGATAAACAAAGAAAAAGAAAGGCATGTAGTGACACTTTTGAAAAAAAGAGAAAGCGAAAAACGCTTTTTTGCAATTATTCATGCCTGTTCTAGAATTCTTACGTTTTTGTAACTGTCAAACTCAGGAATCGTCTGCATACCTGCAAAACTTGTGTCCCCTTTTCGTTAGTTCTACGTCAAGTTCGTGGAGCATTATGTTGCTTAGTAATGGGGATAGCGGTCCCCCTTGTGGAGTCCCTTCTTCAGTTTCTATTACTACCCCATTTACCATTACCCCACTCTTGAGGTATTTCCTTATCAGGGATATCACTCTGCCATCTTTTACGTCTTTTGATATTATCCTCATCAGTTTGTCATGGTTGACTGTGTCAAAGTAGCGTTCTAAGTCTATGTCCACTATCCATGTGTGCCCTTCATTTAGGTATTCTTTGCTTTTCCGTATGGCTTGTTTTGCGTCTCGTAATGGCCTGAATCCATAACTGTTATCTACAAATTTCTTTTCGTAAATCGGTGTCAACACCTGGCCTATGGATTGCTGGATTACTCTGTCTATTGCTGTTGGTATGCCTAGTAGTCTTTTCCCTCCATCCGGTTTCGGTATTTCTTTCCTCCTTACCGGGTTCGGGGTGTACCTTCCCTCAAGGAGCTCTTGTCTTAATTCTTCTCCATGTTGTTTGAGATATCCAAAGAGTTCTTCTACTTTCATCCCGTCTATTCCGGGGGCTCCTTTATTGGCCTTTACCTTCTTGTATGCTTTATTCATATTATCCTTGGATAATATCTTTTCAAGCATCCCTTCACTGCATCCCTTATCATCGTTTCTTCCTCCTTCAGACGTAGAAGTTATACTAGGCGCTTCTACATTATTTTCAGGCTCTCCCTTATCTTCATGTAGGAAACCTTCTAATCGAAGTTGTATGCTTTTTCCGTGTCCCTTCGCATCTTTCAAGATTCGAAACCTCCTGTTGTTCAGTCCTTCCTCATCTTCCAATGAGTACTATGACTTCTGCTGACTTCTCAAGATTCAGCCATACATTGCTGCATGGGTTGCCTTAACAGCGTATTCTTGAGATCTCCCCAGGTAAGTGCAATAACTTTCATCCCATCTATCCGCCAGATTTACTCCGTGAAGTTCTGGATAGCTATTGGACTTCGTTTTGAAATGCAAACTCGTCCACTTCACTTAGCCTTGTATCTGGTTCTTATTCATCGGACCGGGACTTTGCCTTGGGCTTCCTTCAGATTCCACCTCACGATGGACACCCTTGCCTTCGACTAGTGGTTCCCGCTATCTGGTCCACAGCGGACTTTCACCGCTTAGCTATTGCGCATGCTGGGCGCACATTGAAAAACGCCCATGGAGGGCGTCTTTTCAGAAATTATTTCAATAATTCTTTTAGTTCTTCTATAGTTATTTCTAACAAGTTGTCTCCTATGTAATCTATCGTTTTTTCATCTGCTTTTCTTATCTTGTCTTTTATCTCTTCAGTTAGTTGGTTACCAAATCTTTTGCTTAATATTCTAATTGCAAATTCAAGTTTCCCTTCTCTTTCACCTTCTAATTTACCTTCCTTTCTCAACTTTTCAGCTATTGTCATCACTATTTCACCCCTTCCCTACTTTCCCTTCAATGTAGCTTTTGTGTTCCATCAGAATGTATATGTAGCCATCTTGCCCATTTATCCTTGTTTTATACAACTTTTTTATGTGCTTCATTAATTTATCTTTAAAGGAATTAATTGATAGACCTACTTCAAAAGATGTCTTCAAAATCTGTGTAGAAACTTTTGGTGAGTTTGTTTGCTTCTTTGGTGAGTTTGTTTGCTTCGTGGACTAGGTTAATTTACCTGAAGGATTAACATTAGTGGTGTAATAAAAAATGGGAAGAATTCTTTTTATTATTAAAATGTGAAAAAATTTTTGCTTTTAATAAGCCCCAATATAATTGAATAGTTTTAGTTAATTTTTCTTCTTTTAATAGAGTTGCAGGGTTTAACTTGCCTTTTTCTATAAATTCTTGGTATTCGCTTAAAACTTGCTTGGTTTCATCAAGAGATTGTTTTATGGAGTCTCCATATAACATTAAACCCATGGAGTATAGGTAAGTATAGTAGAGTTTTTCTTTTGTATCGTGGTATAGAATTAAGCCCGAATCTTTGCCTAATTTGTAGGCTCCCATCACCTTAAGCATTACAAGCTACCCCCTTCTTTTTGAAAAGCAAATAGAAACTTTAAGGCCCATAGAACTTAAGAGATAGCACCCTTCGCCCCGCAGCCCGCCCATTTAAGAAAAGAGAAGTTTTATCTCCTCACTTCCCTACTCTTTAAGAAAGTGGTCTGTAGACCTTAGATTTCACTTCAATACTATTAAGAAAGGGGGAAAGGCTTTACCTATTTATTATTATTTCAATATTTCTTTCAGTTCGTCTAATGTAATATTTAGAATGTTTTTCTTTATTTGGTTTATGGTTTCTTCGTTTGCTTTTCTGATCTTTTCTTCTAATCTTTTATCAAAATCTTCTCCAAACCTTTGGTTTAGAATTTCTATGATTAATTCTTTTCTTTCTTCAAGCTTACCTTTTCTTTCTCCTTCTCTTTTACCTTTTTCTACGCCTTCTTCAAACAATGAGGCTCCTATCTTTGTCATTCGTATCACCTCTTTCAGTTTGTTTAGGTACTCTTCCCTTACATAATTGTCTGAGAACCCTAATAACGATCCTATTACCGCTTCTTTTTTGTTTTCATCTGGTATCTCAATCGCTAACTCTAACGCCTCTTTTGTCACTTCTTCTTCGCTTTTTTCGTTTCTCATCAAGGGTAAGAATACTAAATCCATTAAGTCTTTATCCGTTAGTGATTCTCCTTTTTCTATCTTTCCTTTTATTTCTTTGTACCTTTTTATTCCATCGTACTTTATCATGAATACTTGTTGTACTTTGTATTTATTTGAACCCATGTCCAATTCATTTTCTGCACTTTCGTATTTCCCTGAGTATATTACCACCGTGTTTATCTTTCTTCTTTCTTTTTGGTATAACGCTATGTCGTATTGTGCAAATCTTAGTAAGTCTGCTTTCTTCCACGTGGTTTGAAATTCTAAGTGTAATAGTGAGTTGTCTTCTAGTTCGAATACAAAATCCATGTTTCTGTCTGATACGTTTATTACCGGTAGTTCTGTTGGTTTTACTGAGATTATCTTTGGTAAGTTTAATTCATAATATTCGATGGTTTTGTCTTTGAATAGCTCCGACATCTTTTTGAAGATAATGTCCTGACGATTGCGGGTTATGTTGGTGCCTTTCATCAGCTCCCCCTTTTGGTTACACGATAGTTTGTTGAACTGTTTATATTAACTATTTATATTAACTATTTATATTATACCATATGTTTTTGAAGGTGAGCTATCTTCTCGCCTAACTCTTGTATAATGAGTTTTATAGCGCCCTTCCCCCCGCTGCCCGCCCGTGTGGAAGAGAGACCTGCGGTCCCTTTCCCCGCTTTTCAACCATAAGGAAAGGGATCTTTATTAACACCCTTCGCCCCGCAGCCTGCCCTACATCTTTTTGTTTTATTCTTCTAATTCTGTGAAGCCTATTCCTATTGCCCCAGGCCCAGAATGAGCTCCAATTACTGCTCCCAACGTACCTGAGTATATTTTGCCTTCATAGTTTAGTTTTTCTTTGAGTTTTTCTATCATGTATTCTTCGTCTTCTTTACACATGGCGTTTCTTGTACAGATAATTGCTTTTTTAGGATCTTTTATTCTTTCGGAAATTATGTTGACCATTTCTTCTAATGATTTTCTTCTTGATCTAACTGCTTTTATCGGTTTTACTACTCCATTCACAAATTCCATTATCGGTTTTATATTTAATAGAGTGCCGACGAACTGTGTGGCGCCACCTATTCTTCCACCGGCTTTCATGTATTTCAAGGTTTTTACAGTGAATATTGTACTGGTTTTTTTGATCGATTCTTTGGCTATTTGAGAGATTTCTTCAAAATATTTTTTCCCACTTTTAATTATTTGTGCGATTTTTATTTCCAAAGCAGCCTGACCACATGTACAGGTTCTTGTGTCTATTAAGGTTATTTTTGCGTCTTGGTATTTCGCGGTAAAATCATTTTTTGCTATATTGGCATTTTGATAGCTTGCAGATAAATCGCTTGATATTGTTGTGACTATTATCTCTTTGAAACCTTTATCATATGTTTCTTTAAAAGCGTTGAACCAATCTTCTGGATTTGGTGCTGCAGTTTTTGGAGCTTTGTCTGGATTTTCAGCCATTTTTTTATAAAATTCTTCATCGGATATATCTTTGCCTTGAACAAGGTACTCTTTCCCATCAAAGGTTATGTAAAAAGGGATTTTTACGATATTATATTTTTCAAGAATTTCTGTTGGTAAATTGCTTGCTGCATCAACTATTTGTGCTGTTTTAGGCATAAAAAATCCTCCCTTAAATAGTTTTTTCAATTATAATTATAATTATATATCAATTTGCAAATAAAAATATACTACCCTATCACACAAATCCTGTATGATGAATTTTATAGCGCCCTTCCCCCGCTCCCCACCCGTGAGGAAGAGGGACCTGCAGTCCCTTAAACCCACGGGGGGTGAAGGGCTTCGCCCTGTGACCCTTTTAAAAAAAGTGCGTTTTTGTGAGCTGCGCTTAGTCATTATTTGCGCCCCTTCGCCCCGCAGCCCGCCCATCTAAGGAAGAGCTTCTGTCGCCCTTTCACTCCCGCAGCCCACCCGTGAGGAAGAGGGACCTGCGGTCCCTTAAACCCTGTTTTTCACCCATAAGGAAAAGGGAAAGAGCTCCATCTGTATCCCATGCCCTATAAGGAAGCGTAAGGGGGACAAAATCGCTCTGACAAAAGTGAGAAATATTGAGGGGAAGAATGCTCAGTGGATCTTAAAGGAAAGGGAAGAGTCTATAATCGAGCATATAGAACTCTTTTGAGATAATCAGTTATTTTCGATGAATTTTTCTATACTTTTAATGAATTGTCTAATGTCATCCAAATTTTCTGTTATTATATCGTACAGCTCTTCTTGAGAGATCATGTGATACATATGGACCAATCTATTCCGATAACCAGCCATTTGAATTAATTTCTGGCTCAAATTCATGTTTATAATATCTTTTTCTCCAAGCCCCAAAGCAATAGCTTTATACTCAGTGGACATGTCTATGCTACCTGTCTTAGCTAATATATGCCTTCCAATATCAAAGATTGCTTCTAAAGACCTTCGGAGAAAGCTTTCAGCGGCTGCAGGGTTTCTTCTATCTCGTAGAAATTCTTCTTTTGATAAGTGAGATAATATTTCTAATTGAATTAGATAGTCATTGATGAATATCAATCTATCTCTAATAAGCTCTTTATTTATCATCTTTCATTTCTCCTCGTACTTTTCTAATACTTCTTTATGGTATAAATCGAGGACATATTTAAAATCCGCAGCACGCCTTAATATCATCATTTCATATTCATCTTTGAAACTTTCCGATTCACTATATACGCATATGCCTTTTAACGCTTCAGTCTGGAATACAGAATGAGTTTCTTGCAAAAATACCAGATCTAATTTGTGAGGTTTGAATAATTCTTCTAATTCATTGTATATACTGGCATAAAGCTTGTATCTTTGCTTTATAGTATCCAAATCAAACAAAAAAACTATTCCCACATCTATGTCTGTGAGGGGATCATCTATTTTTATATCATTATCATCATTGTTTTTTAGTAACTGATAAGCCTTTTCTTTCTGTGAACCAAACAAATAGACTAACCCTATTTTATATTTTTTACACAAATCTTTTATGAATTCTAATTTGTTCTGAACCATGTTGTTCACCTGCTTAATTCTTTTGTATTTAAATCTTATACTGTCTTGGGAAACTTTAAAAAGATAGATGCAGCGTCCCTTTCCCCCGCTCCCCACCCGTGAGGGAGAGGGACCTGCGGTCCCTTAAACCCACGGGGGTGAAGGGCTTCGCCCTGTGACCCTTTTAAAAAAGTGCGTTTTTGTGAGCTGCGCTTAGTCATTATTTGCGCCCCTTCGCCCCGCAGCCCGCCCATCTAAGGAAGAGATTCTGGCGCCGATTCTCCCGCAGCCCGTCCATATGAGGATTAAATTGATTTTTACTATTTTAATTATATCATATCTTTTTGAAGGTGAGTTATTTTATCATATACTTCCGTATAATAAGTTTTATAGCGCCCTTCCCCCGCTCCCCACCCATCTAAGGAAGGGACCTGCGGTCTCTTAAACCCACGGGGGGTGAAGGGCTTCGCCCTGTGACCCTTTTAAAAAAGTGCGTTTTTGTGAGCTGCGCTTAGTCATTATTTGCGCCCCTTCACCCCGCAGCCCGCCCATCTAAGGAAGGAAAATTAGGGCTTCGCCTCTTTACCCACCCGTTTAAGGAAAAAAGCTTTACTTTTTCTAAAAAATCATTGTTATGAGAATTGGAACGGAAAGAGAAAGTATTACTCCTTGTCCAAAGGCTATTAGAGTAGTTTCTTTATCGGTGCTTTTTGCTATTACTCCGAGCATTGTGTCCATTGAAGTGGCTCCTCCAATTGATGCTGCTCCTAGAGGAGACCATTTAGCAACTAAGGGAATTAAAACTATTGCTAAAATTTCTCTAATTACATTTGCAGTGAAAGAAATTGCTCCTAAAACAGGGGAGTAGAGATTGCTGATCATAACCCCTGAAAGAGAGTACCAACCGAATCCTGCAGATGCGCCTAGTGATTCTTTTAAATTCAAGTCCGTAAAAAATATTACCAAAGAGCCAAAGATAAGACTTCCTAATATGGTTAAAATTGATTGAAAAAGTATATTTTTCATGTTGACTTTTAATTTTGAGAGTATCTTTTCTTCACTGCCAATATCAACCCCAACGCTAAAAACTAAAAACATTAGTAAAATAGTTGTTAAATTGTTCGGGATATTAAAGTTAAAATAGATACCGGATATTATTCCAGCAATGACTGCAGATAATAGCAATATCATTTAGACTTCTCCTTTTTAAAAAACTTTTCGTAAATAGAAGTGAAAAGAACGCTCCCAACAATGGAAAAAACTGCTATGTATAAAGCTGTGATTCCAATTTCTTTAATTTGAGAAATCAAAGTGTCATCGTTGCCAATTTCATAACCCATGAAAAAGAGCAACAGAACTGTTGACCATAAGACGGGTTTAATTTTTTTCAACCATTTTAGCCTTCCTTTTAATCCAAAAAAAAGGCCAATTGAAAAAGCTATAAGTATCCCAACCATCATAATGGATCACCTCGCAGCTTGTCCATGAGGAAAAGTAAAGGACTCCATTCTGGAGCCCCTATATTTTTAAAATTTCCCCATTTTTTTTAGTTTTTCCGATATTTTTCTTACGTCTTGGGAGTTTTCTTCTTTTGTGATTAAGATACCGTTTTCTCCTTCAACTACTATAATATTTGATAATCCAATTATTCCTACAAATTTATCGGATTTAACGAACACATTTTTTCCATTTATAACTTCAACGTTTTCGTCGTTATCTGAGTATCCTTGCAGTTCTCTTACTGATACCCAGTTTCCTACATCAGACCATGTAAAATCTGCTTTAACTACATAGACTTTATCAGATCGCTCTAATAGGGCGTAATCGATGCTTATTTTTTCGATACTGGGCATGATTTTTCTTAAATTATCTGTATCCCATGGAGAGATGTTTATGAGTTTATTATATATATCAGAAGAATGTTTTTTCATTTGTTCTAAGAATGTGCTTTTTTTCCATACAAAGATCCCGCTGTTCCAATAGAAGTTGCCTTTTGATAGAAAAGTTTTAGCTGTTTCAGGATCTGGTTTTTCTTTGAATGAATTGACTTTGTAAGTAGAGTTGCTTATTGGTTTTCCTGCTTCTATATAACCGTAACCAGTTTCTGGCCTGGTTGGCGTTATTCCTAAGGTGAATAGTCCGTCGAATTCTTGCGCACCTTGTATTGCCTTTGATAGGGTGTCCCAAAATTTTGATTTGTCTGGTATGTAATGATCGGCAGGGAGTATTGTTACTATCTCATCATCTTGGGCTGTTAGAGTTCCTATCATACAAGCTGGTGCGGTGTTTCTTGGAATTGGTTCTAAGATGATGTTGTCTTTTGGTATTTCTGGGATTTCTTTCATCGTTAGTTGTTGGTATCTTTCTGATGTGATGATAAAGATGTCTTTGGGCTCCATTTTGTAGCGCATTCTTTCATAGGTTTCTCTTATGAGGGTTTTGTCTGAGAAAAGTTTTAGAAATTGTTTTGGTGTTTTTGAGTTTGATAGAGGCCAGAATCTTTCTCCTGAGCCTCCTGCAAGGATTATTGCCTTCATAACTAACCTCCCTTTATAGCTTTTAGCGCCCTTCCCCCGCTCCCCACCTCTCTTCGGAAAGGGACCTGCGGTCCCTTAAACTCTGCTGGGATGAGGGCTTCGCCCTTGGACCTTTTTAAAAGTGGAGTGTTTTTTGTGAGTTGATTGATTATAGGTTTTTTGTAAGCAGCATTTAGCCATTATTTGCGCCCCTTCGCCCCGCAGCCCGCCCATGAGGAAAAGGTTCTTTTTTAGCGTCCTACCCCCGCTGGCCCACCCATAAGGATAAAAAGTTCTATCTTCTCATCACAACAACCCGCCCATTTAAGGAAAGAGGAAAGGATTGCACCGTTCTACCCGTGAGGAAAAGGTTCTTTGTTAGCGCCCTACCCCCGCAGCTCACCCATAAGGAAAAGTTTCTTTTTTCTTTTCAACCCGCACAGCCCGCCCATAAGGAAAGGACCTTTATTTTATTAGGAATTTGAAATATAGTCCACCTAGAGGTGGTAGTGTGAGTATTATGGATTGTTCTCTTCCATGCATGGGTATGTCTTGAGAGTATACTTCTTTTGGATTGTCTACTCCGCTTCCGTAGTATTGTGTCCAGTCGGTGTTGAGTATTTCTTGGTATACGCCTTTTTTTGGTACGCCTATCCTATAGTTATCCCTTGGTACTGGTGTGAAATTGAAGACGCAGACGATGATTTCGTCTTCGTTTTCTGATTTTCTTATAAAAGATATTACACTGTTGTCCGCATCGTTGAAGTCTATCTATTCGAAGCCTTCATAACGGTGATCGATTTCAAATAATGCTGGGTGATTTTTGTACAGTATATTTAAGTCTTTTAAAAATAGTTGTGTTTTTTTGTGAGGTTCGTATTGTAATAGGTGCCAGTCTAAACTGTTGGAGCAGTCCCATTCTTTTCTTTGGGCTATTTCACTTCCCATAAAGAGTAAATTTTTCCCAGGATGGGCATACATGTAGGAGTAAAAGAGTCTTAAGTTTGCGAATTTTTGCCAATCATCACCTGGCATTTTTTCCAAAAGGGACCTTTTGCCATGTACGACTTCGTCATGAGAAATGGATAAGATAAAGTTTTCGGAAAAAGCGTATACTAAAGAAAATGTGAGGTCGTTTTGATGGTATTTTCTAAAGATTGGGTCTTTGCTAAAGTATCTTAGTGTGTCGTTCATCCACCCCATGTTCCATTTGAATGCAAATCCTAAGCCTCCTTCATGAACCGGCGTAGTTACTCCTGGAAATGCCGTAGATTCTTCTGCAATGGTTACAATCCCAGGGAAGTATTGATAGGCGACGGTGTTGAGTTGTTTGATGAAATCAATGGCTTCAAGATTTTCTCGCCCACCGTATTTGTTGGGAATCCATTCTCCATCTTGTCTGCTGTAGTCTAAGTATAGCATTGAAGCCACAGCGTCTACCCTTAAGCCGTCGATGTGGTATTTATCCAACCAAAATAGTGCGTTTGTCAATAGGAAGTTTTTAACTTCAGTTCTTCCGTAATTGAATATGTATGTTCCCCAGTCTTTGTGTTCTCCCAATCTACTGTCAAGGTGTTCGTAAAGCGCCGTGCCATCGAATCTTCCCAAAGCATGTGCGTCTTTTGGGAAGTGCCCAGGTACCCAGTCAACGATGACGCCTATACCTTCTTGATGCATTTTATCTACAAAGTACATGAAGTCTTCGGGTTTTCCAAACCTGCTTGTTGGGGCATAGTAGCCTGTTACCTGGTATCCCCAAGAGATGTCTAAGGGGTGTTCGCTTACAGGTAATAGTTCTATGTGGGTGAAATGGTTTTCTTTAAGGTATGCTGAAAGTTTTTCCGCTAATTCCCTATAATTTAGAAATTGATTTTCTTCTTTTCTTGCCCAGGAGCCTAGATGGACTTCATAGATTGACATCGGTTCTTTTATCCAATTTTTATTTTTTCTTTCTTCCATCCATTTGGAGTCGTTCCATGTGTGTTTGTTTTGTATGTCGTATACAATGGCGGCTGTTTTGGGCCTTACTTCAAAGTAAGTTCCGTAAGGGTCTGTTTTTAGTAAGAGGTCTCCATTTTGAGTTTTGATTTCAAATTTGTATAAGTCTCCTTCAACAACACCAGGAACGAAGATTTCCCATATTCCTGATTGACCTAAGACCCTCATTTGATGTATTCTTCCATCCCAATTGTTGAAGTTACCAACGACGCTGACTCTTTTAGCGTTTGGTGCCCACGTTGAGAATAAAACCCCTTCGGTTCCGTTTATTTTCATTGGGTGCGCGCCTAGTTTTTCGTATATTTTGTAATGGTTCCCTTCGTTGAAGAGATATCTGTCGTATTCAGATATGACTGGTAAAAAAGAGTAGGGGTCTTTGTAAGTCCAGGTGTTGCCGTTGTAGTCTGTGCATTTTATTTCGTATTCAAATATTTGGGATCCTGGGATCTTTTTTTCAAAGAGTCCAGCTTCGTGGATTTTATCGAGTTTGACGGTGGTGTTTTTAGAAATCAAATATGCTTCTTTTGCAAAGGGTTGTAGAACCCTTATGACTAAGTTTTCTTTGTCGAGTTCTCTTAAGCCTAGATAGATAAAGGGGTCGTGACATTCTGCATTGACAAGCATGTTGATTTCTTTTTCCGTTAGTATTGGCATGTGTTGCCACCTCCTTTTGTGTTAGCCCCCCTTCGCCCCGCAGCCCTCCCATAAGGAAGAGGTTCTTTGATAGCGCCCTTCCCCCGCTCCCCACCCGTGAGGAAGGGGGTATGTACCTTTTCATCCCAAAAAGCCCTCTCATCTAAGGAAATGGGAAAGGGTTTCTCCCGCAGCCCATCTAAGGGGTTTTATTAATTTAGGGTAAAGTATGTGCCGTTTTCTTGGGAGAGTTTCCCATCTATTTCTAGTTGCATTATAGTGGATAATATTGTTGAGACGTCTTCTTTTAAGGTTTCACATATTGAGTCTAAGTTATTTTTCCCTTCGTTTATTAGTTTTAGTATTTTTTCTTTTACCTCCATTTCTTCAAGATTTTCAGAGGGACTTTCCCCTTCTAAGTTGGTTATTCCAAATAACTCTTTTAGGTGTTGTAAAGAGATTATGGGGGTGGCGCCAGAGTAGATTAGATAATTAGTACCGTATGAATTTAACCTTGTTATATCCCCTGGTACGGCTAATACTTCTCTTCCATAATCGAGTGCGTATCTTGCGGTTATTAGTGATCCACTTTTTTTAGCGGCTTCCACAACTATGGTTTTTTCAGATAGAGCTGCAATTATGCGGTTTCTGTACGGGAATGTGTATTTTGTTGCCCTGGTACCTGGGAAATATTCTGATATTATTAGCCCTTCTTCTTTTATTTTGTTGTAGAGTGATTCGTTGGATTTTGGATATATTATGTCTATCCCGTTACCTAGAACGGCAATCGTTTTTCTTGCGTTTCTTTGGGCTATCGAATCTATTCCATATGCCATTCCACTTACTATAGTGTAGCTGCTCAGGACTTTGGCGATTTCAGCACATATAGATTTTCCGTAATCTGTGGCTTTTCTTGTTCCAACAATGGAGACTGTTTTGCTTTTTAAAAGCGATGGATCACCGAAATAGTAAAGAATTACTGGAGGGTCGTTGATGATTTTTAATAGATCTGGATATTCTTCGTCCCAGTAAGTGATTATGCCTAAATCTTTTATTTTGTCTAAGCTTTGAACGATTTTTCTTTTGTTTTCTTCGAATTCTTCTTTGAATAGTGTGGGTGATGTGTTTGTTTCTGTGTATTCTAAGAGTTCTTTGTTGGATTTTTTATATACTTCTTTGAGGGTTATGATGTCTAGTATGTTCAATGATTGTGAAAGCCTCCTTCCACCCTTTTTCCCGCTAGTATCAATTTCTTATTTTTGTGGAATGATTTTTATTGTTTTTTTGTAAGCTACGCTTAGTCTTTATTAGCGCCCCTTCGCCCCGCAGCCCACCCTTTTTAGGAAGGGACCTGCGGTCCCTTTAACCCAAACATTGAAGGGTAAACCCCTTAAGGTCTCCGAACGCACCCATAAGGAAAAGAGTTCTTTATTTAGCGCCCTTCCCCCGCAGCCCGCCCATAAGGGAAAGAGGTCTTTCCTTTAACTGCGCTCCCTAGACCATTCAGAGAAGAAGATCGGAGGGTGAATGAGCAGATTTCTACCTCCGTTTTTTCTGAATGTCAAAGAGATTAGTTGGGCGTCTTTTTCTTTGTTTCCGTAGGCGATATATATGTGTTGAGGTTCTAAATTATTTTTTTCTAAGATTATTAATACGTCTGAAAGGACGTAAGGATGAATTATAAAACAACCTAGTCCTTTGTTTTTTAAAAGGTATTTTGAAGCATAGATGAAATCTTCTAATACCTTTAAGTCTTCAGCTGATCTGGCAATTTTTCTATCGCTGATTTGACTTTTTAATCCATCAAAGTAGTGTGGAGGATTTGAAATTATATAGTCTATAGATTCTGTGTCAAAATGATTTTTGACGTTTTTTACTTCTGTATTGAGGAATTCTACGTTGTTTATTTCGTTTGTTTCTTTGTTTTGTAAGGAGTATTCATATAGTTCTTTTTGTATTTCTATACCTATTATTTTGCTGTTTGGTAGCATTTTCCCAATTACAAGGCTGACGTGCCCTATGCCACTTCCGAGTTCGACGATGGTGGAGTTGTCTTTTGCTGGATGAGTGGCTAATAATAGTACACTTGCATGTGTTGGGAGATGATGTTTGTTGGGTGTTTTTAGTTTTAGTGATCTGTAAATTTGGTCTATTTGATGGATTTTGGTGGTTGTGTCCATATGTTAGCGCCCTTTCACCCCGCTCCCCACCCTTTTTAGGAAGGGGCCTGTGGTCCCTTAAACTCTGCTAGAATGAGGGCTTCGCCCTGCGAACCTTTTTAAAAGTGGAGCGTTTTTTGTGAGTTGATTGATTAAAAGTTTTTTTGTAAGCTGCGCTTAGTAATTATTTGCGCCCCTTCGCCCCGCAGCCCACCCATGTGGAAGAGGGACCTACGGTCCCTTAGACTCTGTTTTTCACCCGTGAGGAAAAGGGTCTTTATTTGCGCCCTTCCCCCGCTCCCCACCCGTAAGGAAGGGGGTCTGTACCTTTTACCCCGCGGCCCGCCCATCTAAGGAGCTTCAAAAGGGCTTTGCCCTTTTATTCTGTTTTTAGAAATATTGAATATTCCCCTATATTTAGTCTTTCTATTTTAGTATCAATGCTGTTCATGAATGAGAATGTTTCAATGTTCATTAATTTTATAGTAGAAGTTTCCATTATCGTTCTGCTGTTTATAGATGAGTTGAAAAGGTCTATTGTTGAGTTTTTGAATAATGATTCTGCCACGTTATTTAACGATATTTCTTTTAAGTAAGTATTATTGGTATAAACACCAGATGAGTTTGTTATTTTAACGTAGTCCGATATAGATGAGTCGTAAATGCAAATTCTCCCTATGCTTTGTGTGTCAATTGAGCTGTAATTATCCAGGGTTGAGTTTTTAAGAAATAATAATTTCCCTTTGCCTGTAAATTTGATGTTTTCAAAGTCTGTGTCGTAGGCGATTATGGTTCCACCGTTTAGTGCTATTTCTCCTTCTCCAAATATATGAGTTTTATCAAATCCTGGCATTAAAAACATTAACCCTTCAACAACCACAGTCGCACCGTTATATAATCTGATTTGGTTTCCAGATTCTACCAAAAATGTTTTCCCTTCGGGTATTAGTATATCAGAAGCTATAACAAAGGGCGTGTTAATTTGTGGCAAGAAAAGGTTTTTGTCTACTTTGTTTATCGTACCAGAGGCATATGGAACGAGAGCCTCTGAGAGAGTGATTACCGGATCTGAAGGTAACCCGTATGTTCCATTGTTGGTAACTTTTCTTACAAAAATAATATCATAATTTGGGTTTTCAATGAACGTGTTTTTTAATTCAAAAATTTTTTCCCAGCCAAATATTTCATCATATTTTTCGACAACGTAATTTTGATAGTTGGGATCATATCGCCAAGATATGTAATCCATGTCTTCAGAGATTAGCCGTGCCGTAATTTCAGGCGGGGTAGGGATTTGATCGTCAACGTTAAAATTTACAAATTTCTCGGTTTTATTTTTGTTTGAGTCAAAAACAATCATAGTTGCATTGTTTGTTGGCTTTAGTAACAATTCTGATGGGTATTTAACTTTATCTCCATCATCTATGAGAACTAAAAAGTTATCATCCCAGTCATCAGAAATCTTCATATTGATTTCTGAAAAAAGATTAACGCTTACAATGTCTGAGTTTATAACCGGAGGTTTGTCAATGTCCGTATCTATTTCGATCGGGTGATTGTAAGTGTTTTCGACATCATCTTTGAACTGTAGAACGTAATTTTTAATTCCGGAATTTTTGGTCATTTTTATTGAGAAACTGTCTTGTAACGAAGTCGAAGAGGCTAATTCTGTTTCGTTGTAGTATAAAGAGACTTCAGAAAAGTCTTTTTCATCTACTTTGTATTCTAAATTTAAATTGCCTGCCGATAGTTCTTGGTTGAAATATGATGGTTTTGGTGGAGTGGAATCAAAAGTTATGTTTGTGGCATATTCAGTGATAATTCTGTTTTTGTTATCTAAAAATTTGATATTGATTGTGTGGAGGCCATCGTTGATGTTGTAAAGCGCCTCTTTGCCCCGCGGCCCACCCGTGAGGAAGAGTGTCTTTGTTAGCGCCCCTTCGCCCCGCAGCCCACCCATAAGGAAAGAGGAAGAAGCGGCTTCCTCGCCGTCCATAAAGATGGAGGAGGAAGTTTCTTCGTCGTCCATAAGAATGGAGGAGGAAGCTTCCTCACCATCCATAAGGGAGGAAAAAGTCTCCTCCTCACTCATAAGATAGGAAGGAGCAATCTCCTCACCGTCGATAATTATTTCCACGTTTTCATAGTAAAAGTTTGTTTTTATCGTTAACGGGATATTTGGGGAAATTTTGGTTGGAATTACGATTTCAAAATCAACATTAGAATTACCAACGTATTGACATCCCGAGAGTAATATTATTAACATCGAGAATAATACTATCTTAGAAACTAGCTTCAACACTATTCCACCTCATAGAAAAGTTCAAGTAAAGGTGAATCGTTGGGTATTACTAATACACTGTTGTTGAAAGAGTCTTTGTAAATGTCTGTTATTTTTTGGAGTTCGAAGAAATCTTGATCCAAGGAATAAGCTTCTGAGTAAATGTTTATTGCACTTGCCTCACCTGTTCCTCTTATGATATCAGCTTCTTTTTGGGCATCTGATCTTATTATACTTGCTTGTTTGTCAGCTTCGGCTTTCATTCTTTGGGCTTCTTTTTCTCCTTCAGCCCTTAATTGAGCAGCCATGGCGTACCTTTCACTTTTCATCCTTTCGTATACAGCTTCAGTGTTCTCTTGAGGTAGATCGGTTCTTTTGAGCCTTACGTCAACTACGTTTATTCCAAAATCTTCGAGTGATGCCTCACTGCGATTTTTTATTTCTTCCAGGATTGCAAGCCTTTCTATTGAAAGGACCTCAGGAAATGTGTAATTTCCTATAACATCTCTTGCATGAGAATAAACGATGTCGTCGATTCTTGTCTTAGCAACTTCTACGGTCCTGAGTGTTTCAATGAACTTTTGAGGATCTTC
The DNA here is from genome assembly GCF_002895565.1 of Petrotoga mexicana DSM 14811. Classification (GTDB taxonomy): domain Bacteria; phylum Thermotogota; class Thermotogae; order Petrotogales; family Petrotogaceae; genus Petrotoga; species Petrotoga mexicana. Next base: position 115,323 of record NZ_AZRN01000032.1, on the reverse strand, counting down.
TATCCTCCATATTGCATATGTATCGGCTAAGATAGTTCTTCTGTCGGAAGTTATTACTCTTTCTACGGGTATGTCATAGATCATGATTCTTTTCTCGAGTTTAACTACGTTGTCTATAAAGGGAGTTTTTACATATATTCCTGGTTCCGTTTTTATGCTTATAATATTTCCAAATCTAAGGACTATTGCCTGCTGAGTTTGATCAACGATGTAGAAAGCCGTAAAACTAAAGAGAATTACAAAAAAAGCTACGATTATAACTACTGCCCATAGCGTCGTATTTTTCATTGTGCATCACCACCAATAAATTCACTTAAATCCAAAAAGTTCAAGGTGTCTCCTTTTTCTGAGACTACTTGTATCTTTGAATTTTTAATCATTTGTTGTACAGAGTCTAATATTAATCTTTTTCTTGTAATGTCTTCGGAGTTTTGGTATTCTTCCAGTAAAGCTTTGAATCTTTCTGCTTCTCCTGTTGCCTTGGCAACTTGTTCATAGGCATAAGCTTGCGCGTCGTTTAAGATTCTTTGAGCTTCTCCTTCAGCTCTTGGAATAATGTCATTGCCGTACCTTTGTGCTTCGTTTATTGCTGTTTGTTGGTCTTGACGTGCGTTGTTCACATCATCGAAAGCTGGAACCACAGGTTCTGGTGGTGTTACTGCTTGGAGATAAACGTTTTGTATTAGAATACCAGAGTTGTAACTGTCTAGTATGGACTGAACTCTTTCAGCTGTTTCCATGGCAATTTGATCTCTCTCTGTAGTCAAGACGTTTTCTAACTCTGACAGAGCAACACGTTCTCTAAGTACGCTTTCAGAGGTCGATTTAACTAAGTCGTACCCTTGAATTACATTGAAGGCATACGCTACTGGGTCATTTACCCTATACTGAACCACCGCTTCTATACTAATTATATTTTGATCTCCAGTGATCATTTCTGCTTCATCAGTGTATGAACTGTATGTGGGGGTTCTTCCAGTGCTGGTAGTTCTAAAACCTAGTTCAACCTTATTTATTGTTCTTACATCGACTATAACATGGGATTGAACAGGGTAGGGTAGATGAACGTGTAAGCCTGGTCCTGCGGTGGATTTGTATTCACCGAATGTCTTAACTAATGCTACTTCAGAAGGTCCTACCTGATAAACACCGGTTAAAAGGTAAACACCAATCGCAATAATAACAGCAATAATAATTATATTGCGCCATCTATGACCTTCATGATTGTTACCCTCATCGTCAAATTCTTCGTTGGGATTGAAGATTTCATATTCAGCCAAAATTACTCACCTCTTTTAAAAGTATGAAATACTAAGCGATAGCGCCCTTTCACCCCGCAGCCCGCCCATTTTAAGAAAGGACCTACGGTCCTTAAACCAGCTGGGGGGAGGGCTTCGCCCTGTGACCCATTTGAAACTAGATTTTTTGTAAATTAGTTGTTTGCAAAGTCATTTTGTAAGCTTTGCTTGGTCTTTATTAGCGCCCTACCCCCGCAGCCCACCCATAAGGAAAGGGATTTTTCCCTATTTTGCTTAATAAAAGTTTTTTTGCATAGAACAGCAAAAGGGCTTAAAATTAATTATAACATAAAAGTTGCATATGTTAGAAGCTTTTTTAATCTAATCTATTTAAATTTCAAAAATACATTTGAGGTTATAGAGTGTTATAATTAGTATAATATAAGGTACAGTATCAACTTCTTCTCTCCTTAACTTGTATGGAGAGCGAAGGGTAAAGCTCTCAACTCCTTCCATTAATAGGAGTGTAAAGCGAAGGGCGGAGCTCTTCTAATCTTTTCCTTATGGGTGGGGAGCGGGGTAAAAGGGCGCTAAATCATCATCACTTTTGGAGGTAAAATATGGTTGATAAAAACAAATATCGAATCCTCGTTACTGGGGGTGCGGGTTTCATAGGTTCAAATTTAGTTGATAGATTGATAAAAGAAGGCCATTCCGTAGTTGTTATAGATAATCTTTCCACAGGAAATGTAGAATTCTTGTCACCTATGGCTCTTTTTTACCAACAAGATATTAGAGATTATAATGTTTTGGAGAAAATATTTGAAACACACAAGTTTGATTATGTTTTTCATTTAGCGGCACAGATTTCTGTTCCCGATTCTGTTAAAGACCCAAACTGGGACGCCGAAATCAATGTGATGGGTACTTTGAATTTATTGAAATTATCCGTTAAGTACGGGATTAAAAAGTTCGTATTTTCTTCTACAGGAGGGGCTATTTACGGTGATAACGCTCCTATTCCCACTTCAGAAGATTACTGCCCACATCCTATTAGCCCTTATGCTATTTCAAAACTTGCTTGCGAAAAGTACATAGAGTTTTTTTCACTCCAATATGATCTGAATTACACCATATTGAGATATGCCAACGTATATGGCCCAAAACAAACCCCAAAGGGAGAAGCAGGGGTAGTGGCAATCTTCACTCAAAATATGGTTGAGAAAAAAGAGATAGTTATTTACGGTGATGGAGAACAGGTACGAGATTTTGTACATGTTTTTGATGTCGTTGAAGCCAACTTTTTATCAATAAATAAAGCGGATAAAGAGACGATAAATATTTCAACCAACACAAAGACCACCGTAAACGAGCTTTTTGAAGTGATGAAAAGGAAAACAGGCTATGAAAATGACCCGGTTTATAAGCCAGAAAGAGATGGGGATGTGAAGATAAGCTTACTTTCGAATGCTAAGGCAAAAAGTATTTTAGGATGGAAGCCTAAATACGATTTAGAAAAAGGGGTGGAAAACACCATTGAGTGGTACACAACCTCTTTATGAGATAATTAGACCAAAAAAGGTTGACGAGGTACTGGGTAACGAAAAGTTGAAAGAAATACTTAAAACCTGGATAAAGAATAAAAAGGTTAGATCTTTCATTATATATGGTGAACCTGGCAGCGGTAAGTCTACGATTGTAAGGGCTTTAATAAACGAAATAAAAGATTATTACGATGTTTTTTCTATTTCAGGGGCTATAGAAGGAAAGAAAAAAATTAAGGACATAATAGAGCAAAAGAATAATCTTTTTTCAAAACCCAAATTATTATTTGTTGACGAAATACATCGATTAAATAAAGCCGAACAAGACACCTTACTTTTAAGTGTTGAAACAGGCGAATTAACTCTCATAGGGGCGACCACAGAAAATCCAGCTATTAGTGTAAATCCTGCTTTGTTATCGAGGGTATTAGTTTTTAAAACTAAAGGACTAACTGTTGACGATTATGAAAAATTATTCCAACAAATAGAAGATTATTACAAAGATTTGAAAATTACAAAAGAGGCACGCAAAGCACTGATAGAATATGCTGGAAATGATCTTCGAAGGATAATGAATTTAATAGAAACAGCAAATGAAGCTGGGATCAATTCAATTGATTTAGAATTTCTAAAAGATTTCACCGGGTATAGACTAACTTACGATAAAAATGCAAAATACAGCTTAATTTCTGCATATATAAAAAGTATGAGGGGTAGCGATGTGGACGCCGCATTGTTGTACCTTGCTTATATGCTTGAAAGCGGCGAGGACCCTATGTATATTGCAAGAAGGATGGTTATTTTATCTGCCGAAGATGTTGGTTTGGCTGATCCTAACGCCTTAAATATCGCTGTATCAGCGATGATAGCTACTGAACATGTTGGTTACCCCGAATGTTATCTTCCATTATCTGTAGCTACAATTTATCTATGTTCATCACCAAAATCTAATTCAGCATACCTAGCCTACGCTAAAGCCAAAGAGTTTATAAGCCAAAATAATTTCGAGATACCCCCTAAATTGATAAATCCTTTGAACAAAAGAATGAAAAAACAAGGTTTTGGAGAGGGGTACAAGTATCCTCACGATTATGGAGGTTTCGTTAGAGAAAGTTACATGCCAGAAGGTTTTGAAAATACCCAATTTTACACGCCAAAGGAAATTGGCATTGAAAAGCGTATAAAAGAACGATTAAAAGATCTATGGAAAAATAAGAAGAACTACTGAACAACGATTAATGAAATTTTTTTCATAAAAATTCGAAAAAGTTAGCATTATTGAAATTTTCTTCATTATTTAGGAATAATTGGCAATAAACATCTTAGATTACTGTTAATTAGTTTTTTTCTACTTGACAATCTCTGTAAACTTTACTATAATTGTTTATGGGATTGAAAATATTGTTAAGTAGTAATAATATATTGTAATTTTAAGTTTTTGTTGTGGGTAGGTTGGTTTCAATTATGATTTACAAATCGCAAAGGAGGGGTATTATGAGGAAAGTAGCGACTTTTTTGTTGGTTACATTTGTTTTGATTTCTGCTTTTGCCTTAGCAGAAAAGGGACCTATGCCGGATAAGGTGTATTTCGATGTGAGAATGCAACAAGATGTCGCAATACAAGATGTGGTGATTGATAATTCTAATATTTTGTGCCATTGGGGCGGTAATTCAGTACTAACTGGCGAATGTCCATACTGTTAAAATTTGGCAATTTTCTCAGGCTGTACCATGAAAATAGTTTATGTGGTACTTGATAAAGCTAATCGGTGATATGTCAAGTTGTAAAAATCAAAAAAATTGTTAAAAATTAGCGTAACTGACAGTCCCCATACTTTCAGCAAAACACAAAATAGACTTGAAAAAAAGAAAAAAGGAATAATTGCCTGATTAGCGTTTTCTCCAAGTCAGTTCTACGAGTTTAGCCAAATTATCATGAGATTGAAAAGAAGTTAAGAATAGAACTCAGTCAAAGCAGCACAAGATGTAGCACCATATATATCGGAAAAGGGCTTATCCCTATTATTCACAGCCAATTCACTGAATTTCAAATAAATGTTGGAAAGCATCCAATTCTTTTCAGAAACGAGTGTATGAACTAAATGGAACCTATGGCGTGTAAGTCTTTGTAAAGCCAAAAACTGAGAACCACGCCAAGGGGAAGAAGAAATCTTGCCACATCTAGCGAAATCGGCTATGACGTAAGCGTCCAAATGATCTGTTTTATCGATATCGACAAAAGTCTTTTTGTAATTGGCGGTAGTTTTTGGATTAAGCTGGTACACAAGAGGTTTAAAAGGCAAAAGTTTCTTATTGGTTGACAGGAAATTGGCTATGTGAGTACTGTAAAAAGAAGTAGCTTCCAAAGCGATAACGACATAATCAAGGTTGTTAGAAACAAGGCAATTGGAGATAGCCTCAGCAATGTATTCAGCACCTATTCTGTTATTTTTAGTATCAAAATCAAGGAGTTTATTGTTTTGGAAATCAATTGCACAAACTGTATTAGTTAGAGAACTCACATCGATACCGACAAACAAAGTAGATAAAACGTCGTAATTCATAGTTATTTTACCACCTTTCGAAAAAAGATAAAGGATGAAAGAAAGAGATGCCCTAATCTTAGCAGCCAAAGGCAACCTCGCGCTCTATGAGCATCCACCAATGAAAAATAGCCTTGCTGATGGCCTAATCAAGGGTGATGCAGTAATCGGTTAGCAAGTTGACTGCTAAGTCAGGAAACAAGCTTTTTAGGCAACGGCCAAAAGGCCTTGCAGGGGGGGAAGGAATCTTCCGTCGCTAATAATCCTGGTACTATTTTAGCATTAGGGCATCTCTTTACAAAAGAAATAATAAAAAAGATCAAAAGACAGATTTTTAATACCATTTTTTAAGTTTCATAACTATACATATTATACGAGGAGGGGTATTATGAGGAAAGTAGCAACTTTTTTGTTGGTTACTTTTGTTTTGATTTCTGCTTTTGCCTTAGCAGAAAAGGGACCTATGCCGGATAAGGTGTATTTCGATGTGAGAATGCAACAAGATGTCGCAATACAAGATGTCGCAGCTGGAAATGTGGATGTCTTTTTAACCGGTGTTGGGGCTCCAGTGATTAATTCTTTGCCTCAATCGGTACTTGAAAACTTGGATATTTACAACATTCCATCAGGTTCTTGGTCTTTATTACTCAATCCTATACCAAACGAGCCTCCCTATACAGTGAATGTTGACGGTGTGGAGTATTTCAATCCGTTGGCGATTCAAGAAGTAAGGTTTGCTATGAACTTCCTAATTAATAGACAGTATTTAGTCGACGAGATTCTTCAAGGTGCAGGTGGAGTAATGTATACGATGGCAACCCCAGGACAGCCGGGTACACAACCGTACCTTGATATAACTGCAAATATGGGTTTTACACCAGAAGGTAACCAAGAGCTAGCTTTTGAAATGATAGAGAACGCTATGAATGAGGCTGCCAATTTGCCTGAAAATAAAGGAAGGTTGGTAAAAGACGGTCAATGGTGGACTTTCGATGGACAACCAGTCACGTTGAAATTCTTAATTCGTGTAGACGATCCTACAGGAAGGTTGCCAGCAGGTAGATACATAGCAGATCAAATTGAAAAAGCTGGTATAAAGGTTGAAAGATTAGAATTAGACAGATATGCAGCAGTGGATATCGCTTATTACTCAGATCCCGCCGATCTACAATGGCATATATACACAGAAGGTTGGGGTGCGGGTGCTACGAGAAAGTACTGGCACCATATTGTTGCCCAAATGTATGCACCTTGGTATGCTAATATGCCAGGAGGTCAAGAGCCAACATTTTGGAATTATGAACAAGATGAGATTGATGATCTAACTCAAAAGGTTTATTCAGGAAATTTTGCAACAGAAGAAGAATATTGGGATATGATTCTGAGGGCAACTGAACTGGGTATAAGAGATTCTGTTAGAATATATCTGGCCTACCAAGAAGACTTCTATGTTGCGAACAAAGATCGATTCAACAGACGAATGGTTTATGGACTTGGAGACGGATTGAATCAGTGGTCTATTTTAACAGCTGATACGGTTGATCGAGTTTTGAGGGTCACTCAATTCTCTGCCCAAGGATCTTTGTTCATGGGTGCTTGGGACCCTGTAGGAACGGATGGATTCAACGATGTGTATTCCATAAACGTTGCCTCCAATATGTACGACTACGGTATGTTTGAAAGTCCAGCCTCAGCTGATATTACACCTGCAAAAGTTGTTCCAAGGATGGATACATTAGACACCAAATTTGAAATTGATGAAAACGGTGAAATGGTTGGTTTAATAAAGGTCCCCGAGGATGCTATTAAATTTGATCCTGACAGTAAAAAATGGGTACCTGTAGGACCAGGCGTTACATCTATAAGTGTTTGTACTTACGACATAATATACGGTGTGTGGAATCATGGGCTCTCTGAAAGCTTAGTGGATTATATGTATGAACGATCCTATTCATGGGACCTTTCAGTTGATTCTGGACAAGGTGACTCAAGGTACGATGCAACTTACTCTGCTTCTGCAATGCCCGGATTAGAAGTTGAGGTTGCAAGAAAAGTAAATAAAGATGGTTCAATAACCGTATGGTTTGATTACAACTTTCCAGTTGATGATATGTACTTAGCTTCTTGGGGAGCCCCTGATTGGACAGTTTCTGAATCAGGACAACCAATAGGTGTTTCTTGGGAAATTGTTGAAGCTTTAACAAGATTGGTTGAACATGGAGGCGCATCAGGAAGAGAGTACACGTTCTCATCAACAGCCGCAGGTGGGAACGTCTACGAAGTGGATGTACTTGAGCCTGCAACGGTTAACGATATTAAAGCGGAACTACAAAAGATGATAGATGAAAGGTACGTACCTATTTACATTAAAGATATGATTACACCTGATGAGGCTGTTGAAAGATATCAAACTGCACTTAATTTTGTTAATGAATACAATCATGCTTATATTGGGAATGGTCCCTTCAAGATGACAAAATATGATCCAAGTGCACGTTTTGTCGAATTAACCGCTGTTAGAGATGAGAGATACCCATTCGAACGCGGATACTGGAATGAGTACTTTGAAACCGTCAGACTGAACGTTGATAGTATAAATCTTGCTTTTGCTGCTATAAGAGGGTTAGACTTACCAGTTACGATCTATGTATCTGAGGTTCTTTACCCATACGATACATATTCCCCCGCTCCTCAAGGGGACGTGGAAGTTTCTTTGATCACACCAGAAGGGCCAAAAACTTTCAAGGCTGAAGTAGAAACAGCTGGAACATTTGTTGCAACTATACCTGGAGACGTGCTTAATACATTAGAACCTGGTACTTATGCGGTTGTAGTAACTGCAAGATCAGAAGGAGCAATTCCATCCACTTATTCAACAACAATCGTTGTGTATTAACCTTCTAAAAAGTCATTTTTAAAGTTTAAGGGCTCCCTTATGGGAGCCTATTTTTAGAAAAGTTGAATTATATACAGAGGTGATTAACCGTATGTATTGGAGATATGCTGTTCGAAGAATATTGATGGGTGTTGTTATCTATGTTGTAATCATTTTCATATATTCAGCTTTATTTAACACGGTAATGGATCAGACGTTAAATAGTCAAATAGTCGAACAAGTAAACGGTGAAATGATGAAAATGTCACAGGTAGGAACGGATCCGGAATATTTGGTAGAATACAGAGAGAGAAGGATCAGTGAGCTTCGTCAATTGTATCACTTAGATGACCCTATCCTTTCTAGAATTTTTTGGAGGGCTATCGATACGTTGACTTTCAATTATGGGAACTCAACTGTAATGAGATCTTTTAAAGGTGAAACGGATGTTCTTAAAATAGTTTTAGAAAGAATTCCCAATACCTTGATGTTGTTCACTACCGCCATAATTATAGATATTCTGATAGGTGTATGGTTGGGTATAAAAAAGGCTCAAAAAGCTGGAAAGATAATGGATAAAACCACTTCTATAATCACTATGGGGGTATATGGTCTGCCATCTTGGTGGTTTGGAATGGTTATGATTATGTTGTTCGCATTTGCAATACCCATTTTCCCATCAGGAGGTATGAACAGTGTCCCACCTCCAACAACCTTTTTCGGAAGATTCCTTGATACTTTATACCATATGGCTTTACCTGTAATTACTTTAGTATTCATAGGTTTTTGGGGAAGGGCATATTTAACTAGAAATATAGTTTTAGGAAATCTTCAAGAAGATTTCATAATGTCCGCAAGGGCAAGAGGTATTCCTGAAAGATCCGTTTTGTATGGTCATGCTCTAAGAACCTCTGCTCCTCCTATTTTAACTATGTCACTTTTATCGTTGTTAGCTTCTTTTTCTGGTGCGCTTGTGTTTGAAGGTATATTCAGTTGGCCTGGAATGGGGAACCTTTATTGGGCAGCGGTTCAGATGAACGATATCCCTGTTCTTTTGGGTAACCTTTCTATAACAACGCTGATATACATTTCTGGTATCGTCGTTTTGGATTTGATATACGGCTTCTTAGACCCTAGAATAAAAGTTGGTGGGAAAGCGTGAATAAAACAAATCGTGTTGTTAAGCAATTAAAAGATTTTTGGGATGAGTTTAAGCAAGTTAAATTTGGTATAGCTGGAATTATTCTTTTACTTCTTTTTATAGTTTTAGTTGTTTTTGAACAATTTTTAATCCCATTTCCCGAAGCTTCTACAAGGTGGAGAGATATTACATATTGGGAAGATAACCCTCGAAGCGTTCCTCCAATCTGGATAAACTGGTTTTCTCAAAAGGATTACACTCCCACTGCGTATTTTGAAGATTTGGAATATACTGAACAAAACGTTTCTGGCCCAATAACTATGTTAAATTCTGTTATAGAGTACGATTACGATTATGACGTTCCCCCCGTTGATTTAATATATAGAGGGACGTTTAAAGGTAACTTTAGTTTGAATATTGTTTTGGAACGTCCAGATGGTAATAAAATCAATCTGGTGAACAAAAGTTTTAGTTCAAACACTGAAAAAGACTTTAGAATATCAATTATTAATGAAGCGATTAACAACGTTCAAAGTTTTGCTAGGAGATATGTGCAAAACTTACCGCCAAGGGTTGATGTAAATACTGTACTTTTTTCACAAGCCAATGGTGAGCTTTTTTCAAATCCAACTCCATTAAATGGGACATACAAGCTAAACATTAATCTAATAAAAATGACTGAGGATACTACTATACAAGATACAAGGTTAGTTGTTTCTGGAAGCGTTTCTGGTTTACTAGGTACAGATAACTCTAAAAGAGATGTTTGGAGTGGATTAGTAGCAGGCATAAAGTGGGCTTTGTTCATAGGGCTCATGACATCTGCAATTTCAGTGTCAGTAGGAGTGATTTACGGAGTTATTTCTGCATATTATGGTGGTATAGTTGATTCTATAATGCAAAGAATCTGGGAAATTTTTATCAACATACCTCTTCTTCCTGTTTTAATTGTTTTATCAGCAATATTTAAGCCCTCTATTTGGAGTCTTATTTTAATGATGAGTTTGTTTTTTTGGGTAGGCCCTGTTAAAACAGTAAGAAGTATGGCTTTGCAAATTAAAGAGGAAACATATGTTGAAGCTGCAAAAGCTTTGGGCGCTTCACATAGAAGGATAATTTTCAAACATATGGTTCCGATTTTGATACCATATGCCTTTGCAAGTATGGCCCTTAATGTACCAAACGCTATTCTTTACGAGGCAACCGTTAGTTTACTTGGTTTAGGAGATGCCACAATAGTTACATGGGGGCAAATTCTCCACGATGCCATGAACGGCGGAGCCGTAACAAACGGTCTTTGGTGGTGGGTTGTACCTCCTGGAATTGCTATCGCTTTAGTAGGTATGACTTTTGCCTTTTTAGGTTTTGCAATGGACACCATTTTAAATCCAAAATTGAGAACGAGGTAGATATGAATGAATGAAATTTTAAATGTTAAAAATTTAAAAGTTTATTATTATACAAGAAAAGGTGTTGTAAAAGGATTGGACGATGTGAGTTTCTCTCTAAGAGAGGGAGAAACCTTAGGGCTTGTTGGAGAGTCTGGATGTGGTAAAACCACTTTGGGGATGGGTCTTTTGAGAATGCCGAACCCTCCGGGCAGAATTGTAAGTGGAGAGATTAATATAGATGGTGAAGATATAGTTCCTTTAAAAGAATCTGTTTTACGTAAAAGAGTTAGATGGGAAAAGATTTCTATGGTTTTTCAAGGGGCTATGAATAGTTTGACGCCAGTTTACACCATTAAAAAACAGATGATGGAAACCCTTCAAACTCATAGGGAAATGGAAGAAGAAAAGGCTCTTGCTATAATTAAAAAATATTTAAATCAGGTGGGTTTATCAGAGGATATTTTGAAAAGATACCCTCACGAATTATCGGGTGGTATGAAACAACGTGTTGTAATCGCCACAGCTTTGTTTTTAGAACCCAAAGTGATTATTGCCGATGAACCAACTACAGCTTTAGATGTTGTCGTTCAAGCTCAAATAATAAATCTTCTGAAAAGGTTAAAAAAGGATCTTAATTTGTCTTTTATCTTTATAACTCATGATTTAGCTACCGTAGCAGAGGTTGCGGACAGGATAATGGTGATGTATGCAGGTAAGATAGCTGAAATAGGAGAGAATCATCAAATTTATGGTCCCCAAGGTCCAGCACATCCATATACAAAAGGTTTGTTGGGAGCTACACCTCGTTTACATAAAAAAGTAGAAGAACTTGCTTTTATACCAGGTGTACCACCTGATTTACTTAAACCACCCAGTGGATGTCGATTCCATGAGCGTTGTCCGGTTGCTTTCGATAGATGTAAAGTAGAAGAACCACCATTAAAGGAAATTGAACCCGGGCATTTTGCAGCTTGTTGGAGGTGTTTTGATGAACGATGAAATCATATTGAGTATTAAGAATTTAAAAAAATGGTTTCCCCTGCGAAGAACCGTTTCAGAAGTGTTTCAAGGCAAACGAAGATGGGTTAAAGCGGTGGATAATATAAGTTTTGACATAAGAAAGGGAGAGATATTTGGCTTAATTGGAGAATCTGGTTGCGGAAAATCAACTACGGGTAGGTTATTGATGAAATTAGAAGAACCCACAGAGGGCCAAATAATATTTAAGGGTAGAGATGTTACTTCTTTATCTTCTACTGACGAAATTAAGAAGTATAAAGAAGATGTACAGATGATTTTTCAGGACCCTTACTCTTCGATAAATCCAAGGTTTAGGGTAAGAGATGTATTGGCGGAACCCTTGATCATTCATAATAAAACCAAGGATCCTAACGAAATTGAAGAGATAGCAAAAAAGGTTCTAAATGAAGTAAAATTAACACCCCCTGAAGAGTTCATGGATAGGTACCCTCACATGCTCAGTGGAGGGCAAAGACAAAGAGTTGCAACCGCAAGGACCTTAGTTCTTTCTCCTGATTTCATAATAGCAGATGAACCCGTTTCTATGATCGATTTATCAACCAGGGCAGAAATTCTTCACATGATGAAAGATGTTCAGCAAGATTTAGGACTGACTTATTTATACATAACTCATGATTTATCAACCGCTAGATATTTTTGTGACAGGATTGCTGTTATGTACCTTGGAAGAATAGTTGAGTTAGGTGATGCTGACGAAATAATCGAAAGACCTTTACATCCATACACCAAAGCTTTGATAGAAGCAGTTCCTGAACCTTTACCCGGAAAAGAAAACGTAATAAAAGAATTACCAATAAAAGGAGAGATTCCATCTGCAGCAAATATACCAAAAGGATGTAGATTCCATCCAAGGTGTATTTATGCACAGCCTGAATGTTTTGAGAATGTTGACGATCCAGAGTTGGTAGAAGATTCAAACGGTCATTACGTTGCCTGTTATAGGTACAAAGAGATAAATCAGGAAGTAGAAAAAATTTAAAAAATCCCCACAAATGTGGGGTTTTTTAATTTTGATGAAAAGATATAAAGGTGGTTACGTTTATGTATTGGAGATACGCCTTTAAAAGGATGTTAATGGGGGTTATGATTTATTTTGCTATTATTTTTGTGTATTCTGTACTTTTCAACGTGATGTTTAAACTTCATTATAGCTACCTTTTGGAAGGACCAATATTACCCGAGATTTTTTCTGATTGGTTCAATACGATCACTTTTAATTACGGTCAATCGATGTCCATACGATCCTTTAAAGGAGAAACCGATGTCATTAAAATTATCTTAGAAAGAGTACCTAATACAATGCTTCTTTTTACTATGGCTATTATTATAGATATTTTCTTGGGAGTATACTTGGGGATAAAAAAGGCTCAAAAAGCTGGGGGATTTATGGACAAAACAACTTCAATACTTACAATGATTTTTTACGGTCTTCCAATATGGTGGGTTGGATTGGTAATGATTATGCTTTTTTCTTTCAAGTTTCAATTATTTCCTTCTGGTGGTATCTTTAGCATTCCACCTCCTGAGGGATTGATAAAAAAATTTGCAGATTTTGTGTATCATTTAATTTTACCTTTAGCTACGCTTGTTTTTTTTCGTTTTTGGGGAAGGGCGTATTTATCAAGAAATATAGTGTTAACAAATCTCCAGAATGATTTCATAATTTCCGCAAGGGCTAGGGGTATTCCTGAAAGAAAAGTTTTGTTTGGGCATGCTTTAAGAGCTTCGGCTCCTCCTATCTTAACAATGTCGGTTTTATCTGTCCTTGATTCCTTTTCTGGGGCATTGATAATAGAAGGTATATTTAATTGGCCTGGAATGGGGAATCTTTTTTGGGCTGCTATTCAGCAGGATGATATTCCTGTTCTTTTGGGTAATTTGTCTTTTACAACTCTTTTATACATCGGCGGTATCGTGATTTTAGATTTAATATACGGTTTCTTAGACCCTAGAATAAAAGTTGGCGGGAAAGAGTGAATAAAATCCCGCCAAGAGTTTAGTTTTGTCTTCCCCTATCCCCATTAGTATATGAAATGAATATCTTTTCGAAATTCACCATTTGTTTTTCTATGCTCACTATTTCTACATTACGTGATTTGAAAAAATCAATAACCTCATATAATTCTGAAGTGGAAATTATTGGCAATTTTTAATTGAAAAAACGCCCATTTAGGGCGCATTTTCGGAAATTATTTTATTACTTTCATCCATTCAACACCCCAACTTAGTTGGAGTGGAGAGGGTTTAGCTTTTGACAGATGCTATATTTTCCTGTGATGTTTTTGGTTCTTTTATTGGTTTTTTTAAATCAATTCCTAAAAATTGGCTCATGTAGAGATTGTAGTAAAAGCCTTTATTTTTCATGAGTTCTTCGTGATTTCCAGTTTCTACAATGGAACCATGATTCATTACTAAGATTGTATCGGCATTCCTGATTGTAGATAATCTATGAGCAATTACAAAACTTGTGCGTCCCTTCATCAATTTTTCCATAGCTTGTTGTATTAATGTTTCCGTACGTGTGTCGACAGAGCTTGTCGCCTCATCCAAGATCAAAATTTTAGGGTCTGCAAGGAAAGCTCTTGCGATGGTTATCAATTGTCTTTGACCTTGTGATAGGTTCGAGGCTTCTTCATCTATTATTGTGTCGTAACCATGGGGTAATGTTCTCACAAAATGATCCACATACGCTGCTTTAGCAGCTTCCATGATCTCTTCATCAGAGGTATCTTCTTTACCGTAGGCGATATTTTCTTTTATCGTGCCTCCAAAAAGCCAGGTATCTTGAAGCACCATACCAAAGTTTTTTCTAAGGTCTGATCTTCTCATTTGCCTAATATCAGTTCCGTCCAAGGTTATTCTTCCATCTGTGACATCGTAGAATCTCATTAGAAGGTTTACAAGTGTTGTTTTTCCAGCGCCTGTTGGGCCAACTATCGCTACATTTTCTCCAGGATGTACAACTAAGTTTAAGCCCTCTATCAAAGGTTTTTTAGGATCATAACTGAAAGATACGTTTTCAAACGCTATTCTTCCTTCTACTTCAGGTAATTCTACAGGATCGATTGGATCAGGAACTTCGTCCTCTTCATCTAGGAGTTCGAATACTCTTTCAGCAGAAGCGACGGTTGATTGTAAAATATTTATAATATTAGCTGTTTGAACTATTGGTTGGGTGAACATTCTTGAGTACTGAATGAACGCCTGTACATCTCCGAGTGTCATTAGACCGTTTGCTACCCTAAGTCCACCGATAACACTGACAGCTACGTAGTTAAGATTGTTTAGAAAAGCTATTGCAGGTCGTATTATGCCTGATATGAACTGAGATTTGAAACTTGCTTGGTATAATCTAGCGTTTTCGTTGTCGAATGTTTCTTTAGCTTCTTTTTGTTTGTTGAAAACCTTTACAATGTTATGGCCTGAATATGTTTCCTCTACATGACCGTTGAGTTTTCCCGTACTGTCCCACTGCGTTTCAAACTGTTTCTGAGATTTTTTTACAATGAACATTGTGACAATCAGAGATAAAGGAATCAGCGTCAATGCTATTAATGTGAGCAATGGACTTATCGTTAACATCATAACTATTACACCGATTATAGTGACAGTAGCTGTTATGATCTGTGTTAACGTTTGTTGAAGCGTTCTTCCTATATTATCAATATCATTGGTTACTCTACTGAGAATATCACCGTGGGAATGACTATCAAAATATTTAAGTGGAAGTGTTGCTAGTTTTTTGTCAACTTCTTTTCTGAGACTATAGATGGATTTTTGAGAGACACCAGCCATCATATATTGCTGTAGCCAATTGAACAGGGCTGATAAACCGTAAATTACTAATAGGGTTAATAAGATTTGTACGAGTTTGTTGTAATCAACTCCCTGACCTGGGACTATATTCATTGGTCCAATCATTTCAGCAATTTGATCGTTCCCTGAGAGCTTAAGCATTTGTATAGCTTGTTCTTTTGTCATATTTTCGGGCATATTTTTGCTAATTATACCTTCGAATAAAACATTTGTGGCGTTCCCTATTATCTTAGGGGCTGTTATCATAAAGACCGTAGCTAAAACGGCAAAAGAAACAACGAACAAAATTGGTATTAATTGAGGTTTTAAATATCCAAGTAATCTTTTTAAGGAACCCCAAAAATTTTTTGGCTTTTCCCCAGGGGTTGCTCCTCGTCTACCCATTCCCATCCCCATAGGTTTTTTAGTTGAACTGTTAGGAGTTTTTGGATTATTGTGACTCATGCGGTTTCCTCCTCTGGTAACTGGGATTTTACGAGCTCTCTATATACTTCACATGATTGCATAAGATCTGAATGTTTTCCTTGCCCAGCTATCGTTCCGTCGTCGTTTAGAGCGATTATTAAGTCTGCATTAAGTATGGTACTTACCCTTTGAGCTACTATTATAACTGTAGAGTTTTTAGTCTCTTCCTTTAAGGCTTCACGAAGGTTCGCATCGGTTCTGTTATCCAAAGCAGAGAAACTATCGTCGAATATATAGATCTTTGGCTTTTTGACAATTGCCCTTGCAATAGATAGACGTTGCCTTTGACCACCGGAGAAGTTCGTTCCTCCTTGATCAACTGGAGCTTGTAGTTTATCAGGTAATTCTTCTACAAAATCCTTCGCTTGGGCTATTTCTAAGGCATGCCACATTTCCTCTTCAGTTGCATCTTTCTTACCATATGCTAGGTTGGAAGCTATCGTTCCACTGAATAGATAAGCTTTTTGAGGTACAAAACCTAGTGAGTCTCTAAGGTTTTCCATCGACAGTTCTCTTATATCTACACCGTCGATTTCTATCTTCCCTTCGGTGACTTCGTAAAAGCGTGGGATCAAGTTTATAAGAGTGCTTTTACCGCTTCCGGTGCTACCTACAATTGCGGTAGTTTTGCCTGGTTTTGCTTCAAATGAAATATTTCTTAGTACGGGTTCCTCAGCGCCTTCGTATTTGAATGTCACATTTTTGAAGGAAATAGTGCCTTTTTTACTTTTTAAAATTACGGGATCGTCTGGTTCATTAATTGTTGGTTCTGTTTTTAATACCTCTTTGATACGATCGGCAGATGCTTCTGCACGAGGCCACATGACAAACATCATCATTGCCATCATTATTGATATGAGTATTTCCATGATATATGTTAAGAAGGCTGTCAAGTTGCCTATTGGCATTGCTCCACTGTCTATTCGCATTGAACCAAACCAGAGAATACTAACAGTTGAAAGGTTCATAATAAGCATTAGAAGAGGCATACCTAATGCTAATAATCTGTTTACTTTTATGGCGGTTTGGGTTAAGTCGCTATTTACTTTATCGAATCTTTTTTCTTCACTTTTTTCTTTCACAAAAGCCCTGATGACGCGTACACCCATTAATTTTTCACGTAGAACACGGTTGACGTTATCGAGTTTTATTTGCATGCTTTTAAATAGTGGAATTGCCTTACGCATTAGAAAGAATACAACAATTCCCATCACTGGGATTATCACTAAAAGCGAAGTTGAAAGGACAACGTCTTGACGTATAGCCATTATGGCACCACCTATTGCCATTATGGGTGCAAGGATCATCACATTCAACATTATTAATACCAACATCTGAATTTGGTATACATCATTCGTGTTTCTCGTTATCAGCGAGGCGGTTCCAAACTTGTCTATATCGTTTTGAGAGAAACTAAGTACCTTATAGTAAAGATCTTTACGTAAGTCATGTGCAAATTTTGCAGAGATTCTAGATGCAAAAAATGTCGCCCCTACAGCAGCACCAACGAGTAATAGGGAAAATAACAACATCCTCCCTCCTGCTTGCATGATATAATTGAGGTCTCCTTTGGCAACACCGTTGTTGATAATGTCCGCATTCAAGTTTGGAAGGTATAAGTTTGAGACAGCTTGGACGGTGAGTAACACCAATGCCAAAATTACCTCTTTATAATACTGTTTTAAATATTTGCTTAGTATGGTTCTCATCCTTGATCTTCTCCTTTTTGTAAATGTTTTGATAGGTTGTTGGATATTTTTTTTAGTAACTCGTTAAAGGTATTTAGTTCTTCGTCTGATAACCCTTCAAAGCTGTATCTCACGATCTTTGAAAAGGATGTTTTTAAATTTTTTATTTCTTCCTCTCCTTTTTCAGTTAAGAACATCTGAAGTGTGCGCATGTCATCAGGATCGGATTTGCGGAGTATGAGTCCCATTTTCTCTAGCCTTTTAAGAATCAAAGAAACCGTTGGAGGAGCTACGTTCATGAGCTTTGCAAGATTTGTTTGATTTATACCAGGGTTTTTCCAAATGTACCATAAACAGACTCCTTGTCCAGGATAGACATCTTTTTCTGCCATAATTTTGAAATTTAACTGTCTTTGGAGATTCATCACTTGAAAGAATTGTTGGACAACGTTGATCGTTGATGAATTGAGTTCATCAAAAGGGAAATTTTCGGTGCAAAGTGTTTTGTCTTTCATTTCTTTTCTCCTTTCATTTCATCTTTATTATTTAGCGCCCTTTCACCCCGCTCCCCACCCGTGAGGAAAAGAGTCTTTATTAGCGCCCTTCCCCCGCTCCCCGCCCATTTAAGGATGGAGCTTTACCCTTTCGCCCCACAGCCCCACCCAATTGAGGAAAAGATCTATAGTCTCAAAGGCTGCGTCAATCTTCTATTAGTATGCTAATAATTAACTTACTAACTATTAGCATACTAATAGTTAGTATACTATCCTTTTTTGAAATATCAAGTTTTTATTTGAAATTTTGATTAATAGTTTATATCTTTTGAATGAGTCGAGGGGAGGGGGAGAGATAAATGCTTCGCTTAGAGGAGTTACTGAGTAAAATTTTCCAATTTTTAAGGAGCAAGCTGCTGAACCAAGAGGGGAAAATTTCTTTGACGGTTTTGATGTGGGGTTGTAGAGTAATACTTTTTTCATTCCTTTTGTGCAGACTGTGGAGCGAAGGGTGGCTAAAAAAGCATCAGAAATACTATAAGAAGATAGAACCCAAAATTGAGCATATGAATCATAAGATCAACTAATCTTTAAATAACTCGGATACCATTTTATCAGGAGTTAGAAGAAACAAGTCGTCAGTTTGAAATTTGAGTAACTCTGGTGTAAAACCAGATTTGGAAAAGAGGATGTATTTTGTTCGCTTGTTTCCAAAGTTTACATAGTTACTTCTCAGTTTCAGTGTCTCCAAATCTTTTATTCCCATCTTTTTATTAGTCCACTTGCATTCACCGAAGAGGATGTTGTCGTCGTTATATGCTACTATGTCTATATCATATGAGAGGTTTTTCGAATATGGAACCTTTCCCCAGCTTTTTCCTATATTATTAATGAGAAAACCGGGATAATTGGGTTTTTCTTTTAAAAATTGTATACATATATTTTCAAACTGATGACCAATATGAGTGGGCAATTGTTGGTATATTTTTTCTAAAGCGCTTTTAGGGTTGAATTCTATTTCTGAAAGGTATCTACTTAAAAGGTTAAAGTAAAAGTCAAAAAATTCATCGTTTATATAATACCTTGCGTTTCTACTTTTTCTATCTAATATACTGTTTTCTTTTTTTAGAATTTCATAATTATTCACTAATTCGTTTAAATATTTTGAAAGCGAAGTAGAAGGGATTTTTGAAATATCTTCAATCTCCTTAAGGGTTTTATTTCCTCCGCCGATTGCTTCCAATATTGAAAAATAGGATCTATGTTCAGAGCCAAATTCCAAAATTAAAATGTTTTTAGATTCTTCTTTGAAAGGTGAAAAATCGGTGATGAATAGCTCGTATATCTTGTTTTTTAAATTATCTTTGTCTTTAAAGCCCCACAAATATTTAGGTACACCACCTACAATACTGTAGATTTCTAAAGCTTCTTCAGTATCGTAGCCAAAGTCAAATAACATCTCTAGCCCGCTTTTTAAATTGAACTTTTTTAGATTAATAAAGTTATTTACCCTTCCAAATAAGGGCATTTTTTCTTCCATAAATATTTTTTTGATGAGTCCGGTGTATGAGCCCAAAACTGTTAGCTTTGTGTTGTGTTTTGTATCATCCCATGCATGTTGCAGAGTATAAAGTATATCGCTATTTACCAAAAAGAAATTTTGAAATTCATCAAAAATTATATGATCAAATCTTTCGAAAAGATCTGTAAAAAGGTCGTACCAATTTGTATAAATTGCCTTTGAAACAAGAAGACTCAGCTCTTTTAACAGTGCCTCTTCTCTTTTTACTTCAACAAAAAAATATAAAAAATTGTCACGATTTTCATAGACTTTTTTAATGAGAGAAGTCTTGCCTATTCTTCTCCTTCCGTATAAAACGGTGAATCTTTTTTCTTCAGTATTTAGGATTTTGTTAAGAGCCTCTAATTCTTTTTTTCTGTCATAAAAATTCATTTATAGCGCCCCTTTGCCTAGCTTCCCATCCATCTAATTTTTTCTCTAGAATAAAAGTACACGACACACCACCTTTATATACTTGCTAGTAATATACTGTCCAGTAATATACTCACCAGTATATTACCAGTCGGTATATTATATCACAATATAATGATCTATATTCAAATCTATTATATCGAATGCGTTTTTTATTTTGTTAGACCAGTTTAGATTTATGGAGTGTTCTATTCTTGTGGAGATGACTGTTTCCAAGTTGAGGATATTGGCTAGGTCGTAGTGTTTTTTTAAGTTGGTTAGTCCACCAACTTTGGTGATGTCTAAAACGACTCCTGAAGCAATATTTGATACTCTGATAATATCCTCAGGTTGTTCGATGGATTCATCCCAAAAAATTGGGTAGTTTATTTGTAGATTGCTTAAAGTATTTTCTTTATACTTCGGGGTTGGTTGTTCTAAAGCAATAGTTTCAGAGGTTTTCAAGAGTTTTAGAATTTGTCTGATTTCATGGTGGGAGAATAAACCTCTCAGGTCAATCCATAGTTTTTTACCTTTGAAGAGTTTCAATATTTTTTCAAACTCTGTGAGCAACGGTTTTTCTAAGAACTCTATTTTTATAATTTTTTCATCTTTTTGAATTTCTGGAAGTAAGTCAAATATATTAATGTCTTTTTTCCAAAAAATTCTAAAGAGAGATTCCTGCGAGATACTTTTTTTAGTCGGGAAGAGCAATTTTGCTGGATCGTAATTGTATTTGTTTGTTAGGTAGTCAAAGATCGCTAAAAAAACAGCGGTTTTTGAAGAGTTGTCTCTTTTTATCTTTTCATTGAATTTTTCTTCGATGTTGGGTAGGTTTTCAATATCATCTTCCATTTCAAATAGATCTCTAATTAATTCCAATATCGCCATGGTAGTTTTAAATGTCTCGCCAAAATAGTAATTGGGGGTAGCTGCCCCAACCCCCTGAATTCCTTGTTTGTCTATGAATTTAAATATAGCATGCTCTTGCCATTCTATATTTAGATTTTTTAAGATCGTTCTTTCTTGCCAGTAGTATACGTCTCTTTTTCTTTCTTTCATGAATTTTCAGCCTTCCTAGAATATATTTTGCATTAGTAAATACCAAAATAAGGAAACTAATATTGCATAGGTTGGCGATAAGATTAGCTCTTTTATATTTTTTTCTTTTACAAAGATAAGTTTGTATGCTAATCCGGCGCCTACTGCTATAATGGACCAAAGGTAGTTTTGAGCCATCATAAAAATGAATATCGCTAACCTTTCCGATGCACCGATTGTGTCTTTTTTTTCTTTTTCAAATAGGTTGAAAGTTCTGAATAAGAAGCTTCCAAAACTTGTTGCTACGATCATTCCTACAATATAGAACTGAAAGACGTTAGATAAGAAAGAATCTTGGAAAAAGTTTCTGAATAGGTATGACCAGATCAAAAAGGCCCCTAAAAATATGATTTCAAAGTAGATGTTGGTGTTTTGGTTTTTTATTCTTAGTAAGTCTATACCTATGTGTAGGAGGACGGAGAGTGAAACTATTAAAAGCATCCATCCCGTTAACATATCAAAATTGAAAGCCAAAAAAACCACTAAGACCCAGATTAGATGTTTGTAATAACTTGACTTTTCCAAGAATTTATCAGAATAAACGTTGGTAAAGGCAAAATCAGATACAAAATGACTTAAAAAGAGAGTCATTGAAAACATAGTATACCTCCATTATTATTCCCAGTAATTTCTTTCGACGACTTTTAGTCGTGAGAAGTCTCCTTTTTTTCTTCCTACCTTTGCACAGGGTTTACCATCGACTTCTACTATATCTGCTGTGAAGTCGATTTTTTGTTTCAGCAACGATGATCCTACACCGTATAGATCTACGGGGACTTCAAGGGTTTCAAATAAATCGATTTTTTCTTGGTTGAACCCTCCTGAGACCATTATTTTTAAATTGTTCATTCCTAGTTCATCGAATTTTCTTCTCGCCCGCCATACCATCTCAGGGTTAACTCCTAAAGATGATTTGTCTTTTGGAATGACAGATTTATCTCTTAAGGATCCAGATGTGTCAAATCTAACGGCCCAAATTTTGTCTTTTCCTTCACCAATTATATTGGACAAATCTCCCTTGTCAATATTGGGTTTTTCACCGTATATGTATTCATAAAACTCTTCTGCTACTTTGATGGTAGTTCCAATAACGTCGTTGTCCCAGTCTACTAACACCATTCTATTTACATGACCATCTATATATTTGTTAAAAGCTATAGCTGCGTCCGAGGTGTTTCCATTGTAAGCGGCAATTAAAGCATGGGGTATGGTTCCGAGAGATTCAACTCCCCAATAATCAGCATTTGCATCGGTAGATACTCCAAAGGCTCCAGCTTTCAAGGCTGCATAACCATCAGTTGTTTGAACCCAAAAATGGTCGAATCTTGCGCTAAAAAACAAAATCGGTTTTCCTTTAGCAGCGTTGACAACTTTTTTTACAGCGGTAGCCGTGCTGGAAGCCCTTGCCATTACCCCTAAAAGAAGTGTTTCCAGATGTCCAAAAAAAGCAGGATTACCCTTGATTACGAACACGGGCTCCATATTCTTTGCTTCGTCTCCATCGTTCAAAGCAAGTACTTCTATCTCGTCCCATTTATCTACCCATAAACTGTTTAGTAGCATCCTAAGGTCCCATTTTTTATTTGTACAATTTAGAAGTTCTTCTTTGTCCATTCGTGTAGAGGCGTCTTGTATTGCTCTTTCTATGGTTAAAATTTCATCAAAAATCTCTTTTGCCTTTTCTTCATCTTTGTAGTAACCTGTTCCATAAGTTAAAAGAGCTAGTGCTTCATCTATTCCAACTACTACACAATCCGCCCTTGGAAAAAATTGATAGGTTACATTTACTTTTCTTTTGTCTTTTTTTAGGACTTCTACATACCTTGTAAAGTACTTGTCAGTGTAGTACCCCATTCTTATTTTGTCGATGGGTACTTTGAAGAGCTTTGGATGTAATCTTTTATTTGTTTCGTTTAAATCCATTTTTTCCACCTTCTGATAAATTTTTTCGCCGTCTTGTGGCGCTTCTAAAAATAGATTGTTAGTTTTGTAAAATGATTTTTAGGTTTTTTTATGTAAGCTCCGCCTAGTCTTTATTTGCGCCCCTTCGCCCCGCAGCCCGCCCATAAGGAAAAGGAGCTTTACCCTTCACCCATTTCTCATCTTTCTAAATCGAGTAGATATTTTTTCCATTTGATACTTGGACTAAACTTTCCTATACTGCCATCGCTTTTTATTACCCTGTGGCATGGGATAATTATGGGTAAAGGGTTGTTCTTCATCAAATTTCCCACCGCTCTGTAAGCTTTTGGATTTCCAGCTTTTGATGCCAATTCTTTGTAGGTAATTACACTTCCTTTTTTTGTGTTATACAAAGTTTCATAGACCTTTTTTGCAAAAGCTGTTTCACCTGGGAAATCGAATATTTCTTTTGGGATTTTGTGGAGATCTCCGAATAGATATGCATATATTATATCAAAATGTTTCTTTGTTTTTGAGTTGTAATAATTCTCATTTTTATTAGCGCCCCTTCGCCCCGCAGCCCACCCTTCTAAGGAAGGGAAGTCTTTATTCTCTTGCCTTGCAGATCTCCCTTCTAAGGAAGGGAAGTCTTTATTCTCTTGTCTTGCAGACCACTCGTCTAAGGAAGGGAAATCTTTATTCTCTTGTCTTGCAGACCACCCTTCTTTTTGAAAGGTTAGTTTTATTTTGGTTATCTTGTCATTTTTTACATAGATTATCACACTACCAATAGGCGTTCCTAACACGGCTTTCATCGTTCTAACTCCTTGAAATCAACGGGAACTATGTACGTAGTTCCTTCTCTCATAGTTATTCCGTAAAAAAGCTCGGCAATTTCCATCACTATCTTATTGTGTGTTATTATCAAAAATTGAGACTTTTTAGAGTTCTCTAATATTAAGTCTGATATTTTTGCGGCATTTAGATCATCCAAAGGGGCATCGATTTCATCTAGTATATAAAAAGGACTCGGGTTTAGATTCATGAGTGAGAAGAGAAAAGCTATCGCTATGAGAGCTTTTTCCCCTCCTGAAAAGAGAGAGAGTTTTTGAAAGTTCATCCCAGTTTTTTTTACAGATATTTGGATCCCTTTTTCAAACTCTTTGCCCTCACCAATTAACCTGAGTTCACCGTATCCGTTTGGAAAAAGTTTTGAGATAAAGTATGAGAATTCTTTGTTGAGATTGTTAAAAAATGTGTTGAATTGACGTTGAGCTTCTTCATCAAGATTTTTTATACTTTGTTTAAGAGAATTTATTGATTTCATTATATCTTCTTTGTTTTTTAGATTTTCTTGGTATTCTTTTTCTACTTCTTCGTATTCGTCTAAAACAGTTAAATCAACAGAACCAAGTTTTTTTAATGAACTTTCCAATTCTTTTTGTTTGTTCCCTAAGGCTTCTATGTCTTTTTCGGATAATTCTTTTAACTCGAACTCTTCTTCGTTAATTTCTAAGTTTTGGGCTTTTTCTTTGAGGAATTGTATGTTGTGGTTGGCTTCTTTTATCTCAAATTCAATCTCTTGATTTTTTTGTTTTATTGTATTTACTTCCGTTTTTAATTTGTCTATACGGTTTTCATAATTTTCCAAGTCTTTAGCCTTGTTATGTTTGCCTGTTCTACTTTGTTTCATCAGTTCAAATAATTTTGAAATTTCGTTGTTGAGGGAGTCTTTTTCTTTATTGAGTTCGTTTATGGATTGGTTTATTTTATCGTTTTTTTCTTTTAAGTTATCAAAGGATTCTTTTGTTTTTTGCTGTTTAATTTTTATTTCTTTTAGTTCATTTTCAATTGCTAACTTTTGATTTTTGTAGTATTCATACTTTTCTTTTATGCTTTTTAACTCCATTTCCTGGCCTATAAGCTCTTTTTCTATTTGATTGAGTAAGGTTCTTTTGTCTTTGATGGTTTCTTCGATTTCGTGCATTTTTTTAGTTGTTTGGGTAGTATTTTGATAGTTATTTTCTATTTCCATTTTTAATGATTGTATCTCTTGATCAAGGGTTTTGTTTTTTTCTTCATAGTTGGCTAATTTTTCGTTGTAGAGAGTTATACTTTCTTGCAAATTGCTTGTTTCTTCTTTGATTTTTTTGTAGTCTAGGTCATGTGAGTTTTTCGTGAGTGTTGCTTGTCTTAACTCGTCTTTTATAGATTCCAACTCTTCTTTTTGAAGGTTAAGTTTTTCTTTTACTTTGTTGTATAGCTCTTGCTTGTTTGAAAGGACAGCTCTGATTTGCTTTAGCTTTTCTTCTATTTCAGAGATCTCCCTTTTTCTTTTAAGTACCGTAGAAGAATGATCGTATTTAGATTTTCCTCCGGTTATGGCACCAGAAGAGTAGACTAATTCTCCGCTGAGAGTAACAATATTTCCAGGATACTTCATTTTTGAAATTTTTATAGCTGTTTCAATATTATCAACTAACAAAGCATTAGAGAAAACGTATTCCATAACCTTTCTATATTCTTGTTTGTAGTTTACTAAATTAATTACAAAATCTATTGTGCCCGGTTCGTTTAAGAAGTTTTTTTGTAATCGAACTTTAGTTCTTAATAGATCAAGTGGAAGAAGGGTGATTTTTCCATTGTTGCCCTTTTTTACCAGATCCAAATACTCTTTTGCCTTTGAAGAATTTTTTATTACTATGTTTTGTATTCTTGAGCTGGCTATTGTCGAAACCGCTTCTTCATACCTTTCTTCTGTGTTAATTAAATTGGCAACGACATCCACCACGTTATCGTCATCTTTGAAGACTTTGAAAAATTCTTTTATCGTTGTTGAGAATCCTTCGTATTCGTTGATCTGCCTGTTTAAAGATTGATATGTGTAAAATAGATTCTTTTCATTTTGTTGAAGAGAGTCAATTTCTGATATAAGGGTATTGTAAGAGTTTTCTGTTTGTTTTAACTCATCGAATTTCTTTTTTAACCTTTGTTCTAATTGAATTTCAGTCCCTTTTGAATGGGAGAGTAGTTCTTCTATTTCTTTCATTTTTTGTGAGTTATTTTCTAATTTTGTTTTCAAGCTATTTATTTGATCTTTTAGTAAGTTAATTCTTTCTTGGTTACTGCTGTATGTTGTTTGGAGGTTTTTTAGTTCTGTTTCTTTTCGTTCTTTTTCTTGAGATGCCTTTGATAATTCGGATTCTAACATTTTGAGCGTTTCTTCTTGTTTTTCTATTTCCTGTATAATACGGTTCTTTTTTTCGTTTATAAGGTTGGTTTTGTTTTGGGTTTTTTCTTCTATTTCTCTAAAATTTCTTTCGTTTTTTGAGAGTTCTTTTAACTGTTGTTCAAGTTTGTCCAATTTTTCTTCTAAAGAGTTCATTTCCCACTCTTTGCTTATTATTGAAGAGTTGTTCTCATTTAGTTCTTCTGTTAATTGGTTTTTTTCATTTTCTATCGTTTGAACCCTTTGCCTGTAGTTTTCTACCATGTCTCCGTTTATGGATAGTTGTTTGTCAGTATCTTCTATTTCGCTTTTTAAATTTCTGTAGCTTCGTTCTACTTCAAAAAGCTCTGATAGCAAAGATTTCATTCTTTGAGAATTTTCTTGTATTTCTTTTTGATATCTTTCTATCTTTTTTAGAAATGATATTTTAGAAGCACCAAAATACATTTTTCCTATTCTTTTAATTTCCTTGCGATATTCTAGGTATTTTTTTGCCCTTCCAGCCCTAATGGATAAAGATTTTAATCTTTTATCCACGACAAATAGTAAATCGTTGATTCTGTCTAAATTTTCGGTTGTTTTATTCAATAGATTGATCGATACTTCTTTTTTTTCTAAGTATTTAGCTATGTTTGAAGCATCCAACACAATATCTCTAATATTTTCAGGTGAGGAGTTGACTATTTCACCAATTTGGCCTTGTCCAATAATCGAGTAAAAACTTTTCCCCGTTCCTTTGTTAAATATATTTTGTAATTCTTTAAGCGTGGCGACTTTGTTGTTTATATAGTACCTGTTGGGTGTGTCTTTCTCTAATATTTTCGAGATCTTAATTTTTTCATTGTCATCGTTTTGTACTACTAACGAAACTCTTGCATAGTTGGAAGACCCATTTCCATTGCTCCCTATGTGCAATACATCGTTTTTTTCTGATATTCTCATCTGTTTTTGAGATTGCTCTCCTAATAGCCATCTAATCGCGTCTACAATGTTAGATTTACCCGATCCATTGGGACCGATTATCGCGATAATATTTTTATCTAAATTAAAATATGTTCTTCTGCCAAAACTTTTAAAACCCTCTATCTCTAGGGATAAGAGTTTCAATTTTAACTCCCCCCAGCATTTTCAAGGCTTTTAATCTTTTCTTCAATTGTTTTAGTAACCTCTTCAACCCCTTTACCCTGTTTTAATGCTCTATACATTATTCCAATTATTCTCATATCCAGGTATCCGTACCATTTTGGAGATCCTTTAGTCAAACTTTGGTTTCTTAAGAGGTAGCTTGGATGAAAAGTTGGAAAGATTTTAATATCTCCATACCAGTTGAAAAAACGTCCACGTGATTGAGTTATCTTAGATTCACCAGTAAAGTAATTCAATGGTGTATTACCAAGGGTTACGATTATTTTTGGTTTAATAACGATTATTTGCCCATCAAGATAAGGTTGGCAACTTTTAACCTCTTCTTGTGTGGGAACCCTATTTTGAGGAGGTCGACATTTCACAATGTTTGTGATGAAAACATCTTTTCTTTCCAATTTTGCATACTCTTTGAGCATCTTTTCTAAAAGTTGCCCTGCTCTTCCAACGAAAGGTTCTCCCAAGGCGTCTTCATCTGCACCAGGACCTTCACCTACAAATATTATTGGCGAATCAACGTTTCCCGAACCTGGAACAGTATTAGATCTTGTAAGGTTCAAGGGACACTTTTCACATACCTCTATTCTTTTGGCGATCATTTCCATATTCTTTTGTTTTTCCTCGTTGCCGTTTAAGAACATCAATATTCCTCCTCACATTAATCCAAATTCAAACCCTTCATCACCATATGAGATATTTTTATCGGGTATATAATTGATAAAAAAAGATATTCTGAGCGAAGCTAAATCAAACTGGGGTAGTAAGGAAAATTTAGACTGTATGTTCAACGTCCAGCATATAATCTTTTTCTGTATTTCAAACTCGGTGAAATCCCAGCTTTGATTCTCTATATTATAATCAAAGGTTATTTTTGCAAACTCGCTTTTATCCCTGTTGTTTATGTCGAAGCCTGTTTCAAGAGACTCTGAAATACGGTAGGTTGTGTCTATTCCAAAAGAGTAATTTGAACTTTTTTCCAAGAAATTTAGGTCTAAGTCGTAGACAGTGTACTCTTCCTTCATGTCAAAATCCCCGTAAATTTTGTTACCTTCATAATAAAAAAGAAAATATGTTAAAAGCTCTGGGATCTTTTTGGTGAATGTTTGTTCATGAATATAATACCTATAATCCAATTGTAGTCGATTTCTATTGTACCTCAAAATTTCTCTGTTTTCAATATAATCAACCTTAATCTCTTCTTGATGGTGATAATCAAATTCACTTCTATGGGTTAAAGGGCCAATGACGTTGGTTAGTTTTACGTTTGTTGTATCCGGTTGGATCGTATTGGGATTAGTAATATCAAACTCTGTTTGTGTTTGTAAGGTATTTTTAGTTTTTAATAGATTTATGTTGGTTTGAGTTTGAAGTTCCATTTCTTGCAAATTGGGGAAATTTTCGGCATTTTTCAGATCAAAACTTCTACTTAACTTTGCGGAGTTCGTAAAATTTTTTTCAAAGATAGAGAAGGAATATCCTACGTAATTGTTGTAATTCAATTCGTCTGTGGCAGAGGGAGTGAGAGAGTTTTCTAAAACCTTTATGTATTCTAAGGAGTTACCAAATTCGAAAACACCTAAACTAATATCAAATCCTGGTTCTAAAGAGTAATCAAAGAGCGTTTTTCCAGAAGAGTAGGTTTCACCAGGTATAAAGTCGTTATAATAGTTGAAATGAATCGTATCTTCCATGTTGAATTTTAAATCAAAATTATTTCTATCAATCTCATAAAGGGTATCTGTGTAAGAGAAGGTGTTTTTCGTTGTTAATCGATTTTTAGTGGTTTCGGTTGCGACGGTGGTGTAAGCGTAATCAAAGTTACCGTACATTCTGGCAAATGTTTCATAGAAGTTGTACTTTCCTTCTACATCTATTTCACTTTCTTTCGTATCCCATATTTGATCCATCGAAAGGTTGGATATATCCCCATATGAATGAGAGTTGAGCTTAAGCTTTGAAAGAGAAATCAAAGATCTCCCATATCTTTTTTGAAAGGCTTGAGATTCTACGTTTAAAAATAGAATATCATCAAATCCCTTCGAATCCCAATAAATGTGTGATTTTATATTTTTAAGATCCCCCAAATTCGTTTCTAGTTTTGGGATATTTAACAACAAAGATTTGTCTTTTGTAGACGGTTCAAGTTGAAACTCTAATTTGGCAATTTCACTTTCCTTGTTATCTTCAAAAAATTGGTACGAAACTCCTAAGTTGTTATTGTATGTATCTGGGGAATTTAGACCTGTAAATAGATTCAAACTTCCATATAAAAAGGGAACCCCGTATTTTAGTGTCACTTCTTTATCAGTTTCCGAAGTGGCTAGATCATTGATCGTATTGTAAGATAAATGAACCTTGGCCCCATTTTCAAACTTATAATTAATTTCTGTTAATAGGAAAAATTCGTTGTTATCGTATCCAAAGGTGAGAGACATGGGTTCTTCTTCATCTTCTGATAAACTTTGAAAATAGAAAGGTAGGTATAGAACAGGAAGCCCGAAAAAACTAAGGACAACGTCCCTGGCTATCAAAAAATATCCTGGAAAAATGTCTACTTTTCTGGCTGAGAAGTAATAAGTAATACAATCTTCGCATGTTGTTAATTTCGTCTGGTTTGTCTCTATTATATTCTCTTGCATCGGTTTTTCCATGCTTTCAGACCATATGCGTACATCTACCTCTTTCTCTGCCTTATACTTTTGTATGGTATATGAATTTAAAAAGACTGCGGAGTCTTCCTCAAAGTTTACGGTTATCTCTGAGGCTTGTATAGAGGTATCTTCATATAGATAAGTAATATCTCCAAAGAAAGTTGCTGCTTTAATTGTTCCATCTTCATTTAATTCACCTTGAGCTGAATCGGCTTTTATTGTAGAACCTTCATACTCTACAAAGACGTTACCTTCTAAAAATAATAACTCATCTTTTAAATTAAAATCTTCACTAGTTATATTTACGGGTGCAGAAAAAAAGGAAGAACCAACAAGAATAAACAATATTACAGAGAAAATTCTTTTCAAAGGCTCGAGAAGTTTATAAGATACTCTTGTATCCAGCATCAAGAATAGAAAAGTACCAATAATACCAAATATTATGTTGGGAATCCAAACGGATATCGTTGGATTTATTATATGCTCTTTTCCCAAAGCAGACAACCAAGCCCCAGAACCTTGATAAATTATAACCAACACAAACGTTGTAATTACACTCCAAGATTTACTTGTCAGGTTCAGAAACAGGGACAAGGCAATTCCTAAAATACAAATTACCAAGGGAGCCAACGAGTTAGCGAATTTTGACTGGTAAGAAACTATTAGACCGGAGACATCTAATCCAAGTTTGGAAAAAGTAGTTATTTTTTCTTTTAGTTCTTTTGAGGTCATTTCGTTAGCACTTTTAGAGAAGTTCAGAAATTCTTCGACATCTTCTTGAATATCGAGTTGCAATTGATCAAAAGTTATGTCTAAGTCGAGGAAACCATCTTCGTTGGTTCTAAACATCCTTCCGTTTTTCATGTACCAACCGTCGGGACCTTTTTGAGCTTGCTGAGCGTTAAAAACAGCGGTGTAATCATTTTTAACCTCGTATAAAAGCACGTCGTATAGAATCCCACTTTCTCTATCTATTTGTTTTACAAAGAGGTATCTTCCATCACCAACATCGACAAATTGGTTTTCTTCGATCTGTGTTTGAGGTCTTTGATAAACGTACAATGCCATCGCTTCTTTTGCCTTGTAGTTTGATACGGGTACGATGGTGTTGAAGAGTGCAAATGTAAAAAAAGATAACAATAGAGAAATCGTCATAAAAGGTATAATTAATTTCTTCATCGGTATTCCCAACGTTTGTAGAGCGATTATTTCGTTTGCAGAGGAGAGTTTTGAGATAACCCAAAATATACCAAACAGCACTCCCACAGGAATTCCCATGGAAATAAAATATGGTAGATGATACCAAATCAATATCAGTAGTTTTGAAAATCCCACATTGTTTCTGACTATTATTTCCGATAGTTGGTAAAGCAACTCTAAGCTCACAAAGACTATAAAAGCGATTAAGCCCATAAAAAATGGTGGTATGAATTCTTTTGAAACGTATTTGAAGAGTTTTTTCACGAGTTTTCTTCTCCTAAGAAATAGAAGAGTTCTAAATCGTTATTTCTACATTTGTATAACTCCCCTGTCAACGCCCAAATGATATTTTCGGAAATGTTTGTGATTAAATCAGAAAAGTTTGCTAAATTGTTTAAGACTTCTATATGAAGAGAAGCGGATTTAATGGATTCTTTGGATTTGTACAAGTACGATTTGTAAGCATCGATGAGCCCTTTCACTTCTTCGTTGAGAATACAACTTTTCTTGGCTTTTTCAAAAAAACTTTCTTTTACCTGATCTGTCATCAATTTGGCGGCTTTGATATTGATCAAATCTGATAACGAGGATAAAACTATTGAAAGGTTCTCTTTGGTTAATTCCAAACTGTCTTCAAAATTTATAGCGTTTACGGTAGAAGGGGTTTTGAGTATTTCAATCATTAATTTGGCATTTTTTTCGCATATGTCTCCCATGTTTTCAAATATTTGAACTAATTTGGAGCTCATGAAACAAGCTTTTAAGTAAATGCCTGTGTAATTACCAGATGACAATAAAATAACGCTTTCATAATTTAGGCTTGCCTCGATAAAATCTAATCTGTCATCTTGATTTATTATTTCTTTAGCTAATTTATCGTTTCTCTCTAGATAAGTATCCCCAAATTTATAGTACATTTCTTGAACTATTCTGCCCATTCTCAAGACATTATTCAAATATCGTGTCAATCGATTCAAACTGATACTGTTGATTTGGCTAACATTCTCTTTTTTGAACAAATTATATGCCTCCTAAAATCATTCAAACCTTCTGCCAAACCCTAATTTTTTATCCAGCGCATTGAGATAATTGTTCCCGTTTCTTTGGGCTAGTTTTATTGTCATCTCACTGGAAGTCACAAATATTGACATCCCTGGTTCCATCCTATGAATGATATCTCCATCACCAGTTACATATGCAAAGCCCTTACTCATGTTTTTCAAAATGATCTCTATCTTTTGTGTAGGAGGGGCTATGAAAGGCCTAATGTTGAGGGCATGGGCAGCTAACGGTATGAGTTGGACAACATTGAGTTCAGGGTGAATTATAGGACCTCCAGCAGATAAGGCGTACGCAGTGGATCCAGTCGGTGTTGATACAATTAATCCGTCTCCGGCGAATGAGAATAAAGTGTGTTCCTCAATTTTTACATCAACATTCATCGTGCCTAGTGGCTGGCTTTTCAATAAGACGATATCGTTTAAAACAACAACTTTTTTGGTACCTACATGGCATTCTAAAAGGTGCCGAAATGAAAAAGAAATGTTTTCTTTTTGTATATCTTCGATCAATTCTTTTATCTCAGAACTGGAATAAGAACTCAAAAACCCTAAATTTCCTGTATTAACTGCTATTACAGGTTTTGAAAATATTGCGGCTATTTCAGCTATTTTCAAAACTGTCCCATCGCCCCCAAAAACAACGAAAAAATCAGCTGCTTGGGCTTGTTTTTCCTCCACAGTAGAACCCGCCGCAGCGTAACCAAGAACCTCTATATTGCTTTCATTAAAAGGTCTTAATATGTTTTCTTCAAGGTTATCGTTAGAAAGCTTAATTGGATTGTAAAAGATAAAGATCTTCATATAAAATTACATCCCAATCCTATAACCTAAGTCCAATAGAGATTGTACCAAAAATCTATCTAAAAACATCAATATCAAAAAAGCAATCATTGGAGATAGATCGATGTTTCCTATTACTGTGGGTATAAACCTTCTTATTGGATTCAAAATTATATTGGCAACTGAATCAACAAAACCTCGAAATCTGTTGTATTGGAAGGGCATTATGAAACTTAATAAAGCGGATACAATTATACAAAATTCAAAAAATACTATTACTATTCTTAATATACTTGCTAATGCTATTAAAAGATTTGCTATTACGAACATGTTTCCCTCCTTTTGTTATCGTTAAAAACTCTAAAACTTTGTGTCAGCGCCCCTTCGCCCCGTTGCCCGCCCATAAGGATAAAAAGGGTAAATCCTTCAATGCCTTGTTTTAGCGCCCCTTCGCCCCGCTCCCCACCCTTCTAAGGAAAGGACCTGCGGTCCCTTAAACCCAAACATTAAGGGGGATTCCCCTTAAAAACCCCAAATCAAGGTCAAAATCATTTAAAAAAATTGTTTGTACACTGACGCAAACTGGGCTCCGCCCTGTAACCCTTTTAAATCAAAATCTTGTTTCTAAAGTTACTGATATCCTCTATCAGAGGTGTAAAAAGTTGCAAGTTTAGGATTGAAAGTTAGTTTTATGGTTCCAACCGGTCCGTTTCTTTGCTTACCTACAATAAGTTCTGCTTCATGTTCATCATTTAAAGAATCTTTACCGGGCTCATCTTTTTTTCTTTTGTAATATGAATCTCTATACAAAAACATAACGACATCCGCATCCTGTTCAATTGCCCCTGATTCTCTGAGATCACTTAAACGAGGTCTTTTATCTTCTCTTTGCTCAACTGCACGGGAAAGTTGAGACAAAGCAACGACGGTGATATTTAACTCTCTAGCGAGCAATTTCAGGGATCTTGATATATCTGTTATTTCTTGTTGCCTGCTCTCATAACCTTTAGATCTAGAAGTCATCAATTGTAAGTAATCGATAAAAATTACTTCTATACCATATTCTCTTTTCATTCTCCTTGCTTTTGCCCTCAGCATTCTGGGAGTTAGATCTGGTTCGTCGTCAAAGATAAGTCTTGATTTCGATAATTCTCCTGCTTTTTGTACTAATTTTTCCCACTCTTCATCAGAAATTTGTCCAGTTCTAACCTTGTGTAAATCAACCTTTGCCTCAGAACATAAAATTCTGTTAGCTAACTGTTCTTTCGACATTTCCAAACTAAAGATTGCCACGGCAACATTTGCCTGTAAAGCCATGTTAGTTGCAATATTTGCGGCAAAAGACGTTTTACCCATGGATGGTCTAGCGGCGATGATAATTAACTCAGATCTATGAAATCCTGAAGTCATCCTGTCTAAAGCTTTGAATCCAGTAGAAACCCCCGTAACGAGATCTCCCTCGCCTTTTTGAGCTCTGTTCTTCAATTCTTCTATCTGTTCAAAAACATCATGCATTACGTTGGATAAAAGATCATATGTTCTGGTTGCGCGGGCTTCGGCTATGGAAAATATTCTCTTTTCTGCATATTCTAAAACTTCTTGAGCATCTCCAATATTTCTTACGGCATCAACTATCTCCGAAGATGCGTTTATTAAAGCTCTTAAAAGAGCTTTCTCTTTTACAATTTGGGTGTAATACATCACATTAGCCGTTGTTGGGACAACCTGAGCTAAATAAATTATTGTATCTTCTCCACCGATTTTCTGTAAAAGATTGGATTCTCTAAGTTTTTCAATCACCGATACAGTATCAACAGGTTCCCCTTTGTCAAAAAGTTCTTCCATAACTTTAAATATTATCTTATTGTTTTCGTAGTAGAAGTCTTCCCATCTTACCTCTTCGATCACGTCAGGAAGTATGGAAGGGTCTAAAAAAATGCTGCCTATGACCGACTCTTCAGCTTCTTTACTATTAGGAGGGGTAAAAGAAGTAAGTTCCATTTGTATCCACCTCGATCAAACTAATAAGCTCAAAAAATAAGATAAAACAAAAATTCCAACACTTATTAAAAGACCTACCAGTCCTTTTTTGTCCATTTTTTTTACGTCTTCATCAGAACTTTTACTACCGTTTCTTATCATTTTAGCAGATCTCCATAAAAATACCGTTGAAATTATAAAAAGGATCATTGCTATTACAAAAAGAGTGTTTACAAAAGCAAACATTAAAGTATCACCTTTTCAACATAAGGACTTGTAAAGGCCCTCAGAACAGAGGAGTAACCTAGCCTAAATCTTATCTTATCTCCTACTTTATACCTCACTTTAGATTCAGTTAAGTCTACGATCGTATGATCACTACTTGCATGGAGTATTTCAATATCGTCATCCAACGGATACATACTTGTAGGATTAATATCTTGTTCTCCCACAGCTAAAATCCCTTTTATTCTATTACCTTTGTCTTCAAATTTTGGTTTACGACCAAATGCATCATAACCAATGTTGCCGTAGGGGACGGAAGGTTTTTCTTTTAATTCCACAATTTCTGCTTCCAAGATTATCGTATCCTGCCTTGTCCCTGGAACGTTGCGGTTGTTAGTTGCGTCCATTCCACAGATGATCGATTCGCCTAGTCTATATTGGTTTATACCCTTTGGTAAACTTCCTTTTTCAATTAAAGGTAAGGCAGCGGTATTTCCCCCGGAGATTATATCTAGAGTTCTTCCAGTTTCTCTTTGGATTTCTTCCTTTATTTTTACGAGCCTTTGCATATTAGTTTCATCAGGGATTACTCCACCAAAACATCCTAAGTTTGTGCCTATTCCAACAATCTCTATTCCTTCTATATCAATGGCATTTGAAACCTCAGAAACAGCTTTTTCAAACCAAACTCCTTCTCTCAGATCACCCACGTCAACCATATAGATGACTTTAGATTTCTTATTGAACTTAGAAGAAACACTCCCCAATTTCTTACTTATCTCTAAGTCACTTATTAAAGTATAATCAACATGATTTGCCACATCATCAAGTTCAGAGATCATGGGTATGCGAAGTAACATAAAAGGTCCTTTTATACCCGAATTCCTCATTTTCTTTATGTTTTGAATCCTTGAATCACCTAGTATTTCAATTCCACATTCTTTAAGTGCATGAGCTATTGTAGGTTCACCACAAACTACTTTAGTGACAGCTATTATTTCTACACCCGAATCAGTGCACAATGATTTTAAAAATCTTGCATTTTCTTGAATCCTTTCTAAGTAAGCGTAAACCTTTGGATACAAGGAAAATCCTCCTTTATTTAAAATTGCGGGCAATCTTGGCCCGCAATTATGAAAATTTTACTTACGTTAAAACATCTAAATTTTGACCCTGATACAGTTCACCAACGGTTCTAACTAATTTCATCGAAATTCCAGTTTGTTTGTAAATTACAAAAGATAAAAGTTTTTCCATCTCTTCCTTGGACATTGTAGGACTGTGGTTAATGTTTTGACTACTCGTGTGCGGAAGTTGATCACTTCCATAATCAAAACTACTTAGATAAAGTGGCTTGTATTGTTGAGAGGATATAGGATCGATCAATTTGATCCCCCCTTTTTAATTTTGTTTTAGTAGTTTTAAAATTTTAGAATCGTCTTCCCCGCTTTCTTCATATATTTTGTTCAATTCGTCAACAGACATCTTAGATATTTTCTCCAAAAGTTCTGGGACACCTTGAGATTTGCCAGGAACACAACCGTCTTTTCCAACCTCACCTTTGACAAATGCCTTTGCGAAGGCTGAACATCCAGGATAACCACAAGATCCACAATCTACACCTGGTAATACTGCTCTAACAATGGCTTCTCTTGGATCTTCCTTTACTTCAAATTTTTTTGCAGCAAATGCTAAAAAAGTACCGGAAGCAAACCCTAAAATCCCTAATAATAACACCGAATAAACTATTGTGAGCACTGCAAAAAACACCTCCAAAGAAATTCTTTCTAGTATTATTATATCACATATTAGTTATATGTTAATTTAAAAGTGTCGACAGTATTTCACTTATTTTCTTTCCATCGGCCCTTCCTTGAACCTTTTGAATTACTAATTTCATAACTTTGCCAAAATCTTTTTTTGATGTTGCATTAACTTCCTTTATAGTTTCTTCTATTATTTTTCTCAATTCTTCGTCAGAAAGCTGCTCAGGAAGGTAATCTTGCAAGATCTCAACTTCTTTTCTTTCTTTTTCAGCAAGATCTTTCCTATCTGCTTTTTCGAATTGTTCAATGGAATCTTCTCTCATTTTTATTTGTTTTTTTATCAACTGGACTATTTCTTCCTCTGTTAATTCAGAACCTTTTTCAACCTCTTTATTCTTAATCTCTGATATTATCGATCTAATCGCATTTAAAGCAAGGGTATTTTTTTCTTTCATATATTTTTTTAAATCATTATTTAATATATCTTTTAACATTTATCGTTCCTCCTTATTCAATGCTTCATTTCTTTTTTTTCTTAGATACCTCAATTCTAAAAAGAATATCGTTATGCTTAGTATACCAAAGATTATAACATAAATATTTAAATTTATTTCAGAAAATTCACCCGCAAGCATAGTGAACAAAATATCCAAGATTTCATAAGCTAAAAGAAATAGACCGATAAAAGAAGAAACTATTATATGGGCAGATTTATGATACCATATTCTATTATCATTAGAAAAACCGTAGATCGAAATTAAAAATATAACAAAAAAAGAAAAGACGTAGAAAAAGTTTTTCTGTATATTTAGCAACATGAAAATAATCGATAATATTGCTATCAAAGAAAGTGTGAAGTTTTTATGCTTCATAGGAAAATACCTCCCACAAAAAACACCAAATTAGCTATAAGATAAGCAACGACAGTGGTGTAAATAAAACTAAAAATAGCCCATCTCCACCCATTTGTCTCCGCTTTAATCGTGGCTAACGTTGCAAAACAAGGAATATAAGCCATAACGAAGAATATGAGTGCTAAAGCAGATGCTGGGGTTAATGCATTTTGTAAGGCATAGGTTAAAGAGCCTTCTCCAACATTAAAAATTGTGGCATAGGAAGACACAACTATTTCTTTTGCGGCGACACCAAAAATCAAGCCGGTGTTTATTCTCCAATCCCATCCCAAGTGATTGGTTAAAGGTTCAAACACTCTCCCTATAGAAGCGGCGAAACTACTGTTTATATCTGTTCCAAAATTAGGGAAGAAAGATAAAAGCCAAATTAGTACGGTGGCTATTAAAATTATGCCTCCAGCTTTTTGTAAAAAGTGCTTTCCTCTGTTCCATGTATAAATGGATAAATTTTTTAAAGTAGGCAGCCTAAACCTCGGCAGTTCTATGATGAAGGGGATATCTTCTGATTGGGTAATGAATCTTTGTAAAAATTTTGAGGATATTAAGACTAACGCTATACTAGATAAATAGACTAGCAGCATTATAGTGGCTGCGTGTGTTGAAAAGAATGCACTTATTAAAAGAATGTAAACGGGTAACCTTGCACTACACGATGCAAAGGGAAGGCTAAGAATTAAAGCTAATCTTTCTTTTTTACTGGCAATTGTTTTAGTAGAGATAATGGCTGGGACGTTACAACCAAAACCTAAAATAATAGACATAAAAGATCTACCACTTAATCCAAAATTCCTGGCAATTCTGTCAACTAAAAAGGCCGCCCTTGGTAAATATCCCGATTCTTCCAAGAATCCTAAGAAGAAAAATAAGATAAAAATCTGTGGAATAAAAACTAAAACACCACCAACGCCAGCTATAACCCCATCAACTAGTAGTGATTCCAACCAAGGAATAGTTACAAATTCGCTGATAGAATTACCCAAAAAAGTAAAAGCCGAATCCAGCAAATCCGATAACGGTTGAGCGAGGCTGAATGTTAGAGAAAACACTGCAAACAAAGCAAAAACATATATCAATATTCCCAAAATCTTATGTGTAAAAACGTGGTCTAAAATATCTCTCAAAGACCAGTCTATACCCTCTTTTATTATCGAAGAACTAACTAGATAAGAAATGAAATTAAACTTCCAATTTAAATATTTGTTTTTAAGATCTTCTATATCAAAATTTTCTTTTAACTCAGTCAAAAAATCTTGGGGAAGTTCTAAATCTTCACTTCCAAACTCTAAAAAATATATTGGTAACCAACTACTATCTATATAATTTTGATATTTTGAACTTATTTTAGGAAACTTTGAAACTTTGTCTTGAAAAAAATTGATAAAATTCTCTATTTCTTCTGGATACATTATTTTCTTTTTTGTAAGATTTTTTTCTTTTGAAAGCTTATATGCTTCTTCTAAAAGTTCTTCCTTACCTTCACCTGTCTTGGCGGAAGTCAATATGACAGGGATGTTTAAAGTTTTGGAAATCGGGGATGGATCGATGATTCGTCCTTTTTCCCGAGCTTCATCTACGGAGTTTATAACCAAAATAGTCTTCACGCCTATTTCTATAAGTTGAAACAATAAAAACATAGAACTTTCCAAGTTCAAGGCATCTGCTACGACAATTACTATCTCTGAAGTATTACTTATTAAGTAATCTTTAGCAACTCTCTCATCTTCACTTTTAGCTGAAAGGGTGTAAACACCTGGAAGATCAACTAATTTAAAGGTTTTACCTTTATACTTAAAACTTCCTATTTTCTTCTCTACTGTAACCCCTGGCCAATTGGCAACATATTGTTTTGTGCCCGTTAAAAGGTTGAATAGAGAAGTCTTTCCAACGTTAGGATTTCCAATTATTGAAATCTCAGCTTCCTTGTCAACGGTTTCAACGTTATCTTTGAGGGTATCCTTGCTCATTCAAGCTCCTCCCTGTATTAAATTTGTTTTGTAGAGTTATTAGTATAATAACAGTTATTTAACAGGCCTTTTCCACATTTATCTGACAATGGACAACTTTTACATACAGGTTCTATTTTATTTATTTTTTTAATTTCAACATCCATTATTCTTAAAAAAGGAATCAAAATATTCGTTTCACTTTGATTTAAGTGAAATTTCTCTTTTAATTCCAAAATATCTACTTCTTTATTATTTCTTACGTATTCTTC
This sequence comes from Petrotoga mexicana DSM 14811, assembly GCF_002895565.1. GTDB lineage: Bacteria > Thermotogota > Thermotogae > Petrotogales > Petrotogaceae > Petrotoga > Petrotoga mexicana. The sequence goes on along the minus strand of NZ_AZRN01000032.1, from coordinate 74,948 downwards.
TATAAGCGATATATTCATTAATTATTCCACCTTTTTACAAAATATCTTGGAAGCTCTTCCCCTGCCCAATTCGTATTTTTTCCCATCAACATCTATAATTATCCTATTCCCAAGCTTATTAACTAAATTAATATTAACTCCTTTATACAACCCCATACTTTTCATTTCTTCTACAAAATTCCTTCCGCCTTTAATATCGATAATTTCATATTTTCCAATTTCACTTTCCAAAAGGTTGAATACTTTGTAAGGAACATCTACAATGATCCTAGAAGCTTCGCTCCTTCTTAAAACTACTTTTTTTTCTCCAATTTTAAATACTAAAGGATCCCCAAAAGGAGAAACATGGGCTAATTCTATAAATTTACCTGGAGTAATTCCCATTGCGATAAGACGATTTTTAGTACTTTCTCCTTCAATGTTTAAACTCACTATCTTTCCCTTCTGTCCAATAAACAGGTTGTGTAAAGGAATTAGCAAATTATGATCACCTCTTTCAATTATTTCATATCAATTATAACATTTTTTAAAAGAGTTAGCTGTGCCTAAAATTAACAATAAAATGAATTATTATAACGCAATAGTTAAATTATATACGGATATATGGTTTGTAGCAACTTCACTTATATTATTTAGACAATTTATTATTTCTCAATTTTTTTATTAGTCTTCACTTCGATTCAAAAATATGATAAAATCAATTATGGAATAATAAGAATTCGGGGCGTAGCGCAGTTGGTAGCGCGTTGGTTTCGGGAACCAAAGGTCGCTGGTTCAAGTCCAGTCGTCCCGACCATTACCAAACTTTTCTTTCTTTGAAAGCTCAAAAATCTTTTTTCGGATTTTTGAGCTTTTTGTTTTTTATTTAAAAATTATTGGTAGAATGCGTTAACTTGACTTTATAATATTTCTATGGCATGATTGAAATAAAAATTATAATCATAGAAAAGGAGAAGAAGAATTTTGCTTACCCTCATAAAGAATGCAACGGTTTACTCACCGAAAGCTTTAGGGAAAAAAGATATATTAATTGGTGGAGAAAAAATCTTAGAACTAGTCGATTCGATAGAATTAAATTCTAATCTTAAAGTTGAAATTATCGATGCTGAGGATTATATAGTAGTTCCAGGTTTTATAGACTCTCACGTTCATATAACAGGAGGAGGTGGAGAAGGGGGATACAGCACAAGAACCCCAGAGATATTTGTTTCTAAGATAGTAAATTCTGGAATTACTACCGTAGTAGGTGTTTTGGGAACCGACAACGCAACTCGAAGTATGCAAAACTTAATCGCAAAAGCAAAAGCATTAAAACAAGAAGGAATAAGCTGCTACACGTATACGGGTTCTTATCATTTTCCTATAAAAACTTTTACCGGCAGAATTATAGACGATTTGGTTTTCATTGAAGAAATAATAGGTGTTGGAGAAGTCGCTATTTCAGACCATAGAGGTTCCCAACCAACCTTAGAAGAACTGATAAGATTGACTTCAGAAGCTCGAGTGGGCGGAATTTTATCAAAAAAGGCAGGCATTGTAAATATTCACGTTGGCAGAGGAGAAAAATTTATTCAAATATTGATAGATGTTGTTGAAAATTCAGAATTACCTATTACACAGTTCCTTCCAACTCACATGAACAAGGGAGAAAAAGCTCTTAAAACATGTAAAAATTTTATAGAAATGGGTGGAAGAATAGATTTCACAACTAGTTCGTCAAAAAAGAAAGACAAAGAAGATCCATCAAAACCATCTAAAGCTTTGAAACTTTTGTTGGAAGATGGGGTAAGTATTGACAATATATCATTCTCATCCGATGGACAGGGGAGTTTACCACAGTTCGATGACAAAGGAAATTATTTAGGTTTAACAGTAGCAGATGTAGGTACACTCTTTGAAGAGGTTAAGGATTGTGTATTACAACAAGATATCCCTTTAGAAGAAGCTTTAAAGGTTATCACTATCAATCCTGCAAATTTTCTTAAATTAGAAAACAAAGGCCAAATAAAAGAAAACTTTGATGCCGATATAGTGTTCTTAGATAAAAGTAATCTGGAAATAAAAAAGGTTATGGCAAGGGGTCGAACTATTTAAAAATCCAATGGGAGGTAGAGAAATGAGAATAACAGATTTAAAATTTGAAAAAATCAAAATTAAACTCAAAAAACCTTTTGTTATTTCGCGAGGAGCAACGGAGTATTGTGAATCGGTGCTTGTAAAAATAACTACTGATGAAGGATACTACGGTTTTGGAGAAGCTACTCCTTCTCGTTCGGTAACGGGGGAAAGTATCGATAGTGTAACATTTGTTCTTAAAACATTCAAAGAAATATTAATAGGGCAGGATCCACTCGCAATAGAAAGAATACATTATATATTGAACAAAGCAATTGCAGGAAATACAGCAGCAAAAGCAGCGGTTGATATCGCTCTCTACGATATAAAAGGGAAAGTGATGCAAGAACCTCTTTATAAGCTTCTTGGTGGATTTGAAAACAAAGTACAAACAGATATCACGATAGGGATTGGTGCACCACAAGAAATGGCAAACGAAGCCAAAGAGAGCGTAGATAAAGGATTTAATATATTAAAAATCAAAACTGGCGTTGATCTTAAAAACGACATTGAAGCTATCAGGCTAATAAGAAATAGCGTGGGAGATAACGTAAGATTGAAAATAGATGCCAACCAAGGATGGAATATACACGATACGTTAACCGCAATCAAAATGATAGAAAATTACAACGTTGAAGCCGTTGAGCAGCCGTTAGCCGATTGGGATTTTGATGGGTCTGCACTTTTGCGAAAAAAGGCTGATATGAAGATAATTTTAGATGAATCAGTTCATAACGCTCATGATGCAATGCATGCAATGAAAAAAGATAGTGCCGATATGATCAACATAAAACTGATGAAAAGTGGAGGGCTTTACGAAGCTGAAAAGATTAACGCAATTGCAGAATCTGCTGGAATTAATTGTATGGTTGGATGTATGGTAGAAACAAAGGTGGCCCTTACTGCGGGGGCAAGCTTAGTCGCAGCTAAGAGAAATATAACAGATGCTGATTTAGATTCCTTCATGTATTATGAAGAATTTGAAGGAATAAAAGGTGGATTTGAAGTAAAAGGAGATACAATAATTCTTTTGGACAAACCTGGTTTAGGAATAGAAATCAATATGTGAAAAAGAAGAAGGGGTAGATCTTGATTGTGACAAGATCTAGATTGACTTTATATCCCCCTTCATTTCTATCGTTGAAAAATCGATTGGAAATTTCACAGGTCTGTCCAAAAGGGCAGAGTTGTAAATTCCCAAAACAGCTTCTACAGCCTTTTTCCCTTCGTCACCGTTAATGAAAGGTTCTCGATCTTCTTCTATCGATTGATAAAAATCTCTGTAAAGTGGAATGTGCCCGCTCCCATAAACCGTATCAGGATCTGGGAGATTTTGAAATGGATGTCCATCTTCTCCTTCAAATCTCCAATGTTTTATCTTATTCACCGCTAAACCACCGATAACCACTGTGCCTTTTTCTCCAAATATCGATAGAGTTTCTTCCAAGTTTTTTGGATATATATTTGCTGACCCTTCTATAATTCCTACGGAACCGTTTTTAAATTTTATTATTGCTCCTCCAAAATCCTCGGCTTCTATATAAGGATGCGTGAAGTTCTTAATAACACCGTATATTTCATCTATTTCAGAGCCCATATTCCACAATAGCAAGTCTATATTGTGCGTACATTGGTTCATCAACGTGCCCCCGTCGTATTCCCAAGTGCCCCTCCATTTTGCTTGCTTATAATATTCTTCGTTTCTATTCCACCTAATGGAAGCTTGACCGTGGAGAATCCTTCCAAATGAATTTGTTGTAATTTTTTTTCTTAATTCTTGTATAGGTGGGTTGAACCGATTTTGAAAACAAACACCTAACTTTAAATTTTTCCTTTTTGCAAACTCTATCATCTCGTTCATATGTTTTGTTGATAGGGCCATTGGTTTTTCCACTAATACATGTTTGTTGTTTTGCATGGCTTCCATGGTGATTTCATAGTGATTTCCACTTTCGGTGGCTATTGCCACGGCATCTATATCGGTTCTTTTCAACAATTTACTGTAATCCGTGTATATTTCTGGTTTGTTTAATCCAGAATTTTCTACCTTACCGGCAAATTGTTCTGCTCTTTCTTCTTTTAAATCGCAAACAGCCACGTTTTCAATAATATCAGAATTTTTTATGATCGCTTCTGTGTGTTTTTTTTGAGCAATTCTTCCACAACCTATTACAGCCAATTTAAGCACGGAATATCACCTACTTTTTAACTTTTTATAATAGAGAAACTTTTTCTGGATACTTCTCTCTAAGTCCTTTTGTGATATTTTTTGTATCGAAAACTATATCGGCATTTTCCAAAACAAAATTGTAATCCACCTTTTTATGTCCGGTAGTAATTAAGACCGCATCTGATTCCTCTAACAATTCTTTTGTTAAATCTACCGTTTTATACTCTATTCCTTTGTGAGAAAAATTTTTTATATATGGGTCATGAATCTTTACTTCTGCACCCTTTTTTTCCAAAAGCTCCAAAATTTTCAATGCAGGAGACTCTCTTAAATCGTCTATATCGTTTTTATAACTCACCCCTAACATCAATATTTTGGAACCATTCAAACACTTTTTATTTTCGTTTAAAATGTCCATTAGTCTTTCGATTACGTACTCGGGCATATAATCGTTTATTTCCCCTGCCAATTCTATTATCCTTGTGTGATAGTCAAACTCTCTAGCTTTATACGTTAAATAAAAAGGATCTATTGGAATACAATGGCCGCCCACACCTGGTCCGGGATAAAAAGGCATGAACCCAAAAGGCTTTGTAGCAGCTGCGTCTATTACCTGCCAGATATTTATTCCCATTTTCTTTGCTAAAATAGCCATTTCATTGATGAGACCAATATTCACTATTCTAAAGGTATTTTCCAAAATCTTTGACATCTCTGCTTCCTTAGGGGACGATACGGTGAAAACACCAGCGTTTAATACGTTTTCATAGAGGGTTTTTGCATGTAAAGTACATTTTTCGGTAACTCCACCGACTACTTTTGGTGTATTTTTGGTCTTGTAAATCAAATTTCCTGGATCTACCCTCTCTGGACTAAAAGCTAAATAAAAATCTTTTCCAACCTTAAACCCATATTCTTGTAATAATGGCAGAATTACTTCTTCGGTGGTTCCTGGATATGTAGTGCTTTCTAAAACAATTAACATTTCTGGATGAAGCCTTTTTGCTACCTCTTTTGTTGAATCAACAACGAAACTTAAATCAGGTTGTTTGTATTTATTCAAAGGAGTTGGAACACATATCATAACACAATCGCATTCCTTTATTCTATCATAATCAGTTGTGGCGCTTAGATAACCATCTTCAACTAGCTTTTCTAACTCTGAATTTACAATATCTCCAATATAATTTATTCCTTTGTTGACCTTTTCAACCTTTTCTTTTTGAATATCGAACCCTAAAACAGGGTACCCTGCCTTTGCCTTTTCTACCGCAAGAGGTAAACCCACATAACCTAAACCTATTACCCCTACCTTTGCCGTTTTATCTTTTATTTTGTCTAGTAATGCCATTTTTTAGTCCTCCCCTTTCTAAAATAACACTGTTTTTAGGAATTCTAAAACTATTTTGAAAAAAACTCTTTAATACATTTAACTACGTATTCCTGCTCTTTTTTGGTGAGCTCTGGAAACATTGGCAAAGCTATCGTCGATTTAGATGCCTTTTCAGCTACAGGGAAGTCCCCTTCTTTATAACCCAAGTTCTCAAAGCACTTTTGAAGGTGCAAACCAAGAGGATAGTATATCGATGTTCCAACACTTTTATTTTCTAAGAATTTTTTTAATTTATTCCTATCTTTGGGGTTATTCAAAGTGACAACATATTGGTGATAGACATGGGTTCTATCGTTAAAATAAGCAGGATAACTTAAATCTTCGTTGAGGTTATGTAATTCAAATAATTCTTCATAATTTTTTGCCTTTTTTATTCTTTTATCAATGTATTCATCTAAATTGTTTAGTTTTATTCTCAATATTGAGGCTTGAACTTCGTCTAATCTTGAATTGTAACCAACTTCATCGTGATAATATTTTTTTGCTGCACCATGGACTCTTAATTTTCTGACCTTATCTGCCAAATCCGCGTCGTTTGTAACAACCATTCCACCATCACCATAACCACCCAGATTTTTTGTTGGGAAGAAAGAAAAAATACCCAAATCTCCTATACTACCACTAAATTTTCTTTCGCCATTCTTGTACTGCCATACAGACCCAATAGATTGAGCGGCATCTTCTATGATTTTTACGTTGTAATTCTCTCTTATTTTTTCCAATCTCTCTAAATCAACGGTTTTTCCAAAAAGGTGTACAGGAATAATTGCTTTAATTTTTTCTTTTTCCGGATGATTTTCAAGCAAATCTTCGACTTTATCCAAATCAAGGTTGTAGTATTTATCTTCTATATCCACAAATATAGGAGTGGCTCCATTCAGTACAATTGCACTTGCAGTTGCAAAAAAAGTATATGGTGTGGTGATAACGTAATCTCCTTCTTTTATACCCAGAGCTTGAACCGATATTCTTAGGGCATCAGAACCATTAGCAACACCGATAGCATACTTTACGTTTATATACTTCGCAATTTCCTCTTCTAAGGCTTTTACATTACTTCCCATAACCACGTTTCCAGAAGTGAAAACGGCATCCAACTTCTTCAGAACATCTTTTCTCAATTTTTCATATTGCCTTGTTAAATCAAAAAGAGGAACCTCCATCTTATCTTTCATTTCATATCCCCCTCCAAAGAAATATTGCCTTCCTCATCTATCTTAAAAACGTACAATTTTTCCAAATTTCTTTCCGTTGCCTTTTCCAATATTTTCTCTGACTTCCTAAACGAAGCTATTATGAGGGCATCATAGGTTAACTCTTTGGCTTTTTCCGGCGGGTAAATATCTATTCCTTGGAGCTTATCTCCTTGCTTTGAAGGAGAATCATCCAAAAATCCAATTATATTAATATTTTCATCCTTCAAAACCTTTAGTACAATCCCTCCAACAACCCCTGCACCATATAAAAGAATATCCTTTAAATTATCTTTTTTAAGAGTTTGAAAAACTTTTTTGAAGGAGTCTTTGGTTTCTGTGTACAGCTCAGAAACCTCATCAACGAAACTGAGGGTTAAAAATTGCAACCTCTTTTTTCCCGCCTCTGTGAGCTCATAACTCATATTACGTTTGTTTTCACCGCTTTTTATAATATTTCCATTCTCTTCAAAATCCTTTAAATACTTGTTTATCATCGATGGGACAACCCCTACTTTTTTTGCCATTGTCTCTTGAGAAATATCGTTTTCTTGAGAAATTAACTTTAAGATCATCATTTCTCGAAAGTTTGGAGAAGGGTTGAAAAAAGTGTAATTTTGAATATTTAGCATTGGGAAGATCACCTCTAATCTTTTCATTCATACACCAAGTGAATAATCATAATTAATTATAACAATTATTTTTTTAAAAGTCAATTGAAGTTTTAAATTCAAAAAAAATAAAGACGCACAATTTGTGCGCCTTCAAAAATTTTCAAAAGTTTCTTAAAGCCGATATTGTACTCCTTGAGTTTATTCTTCAAAATATCAACCAAAAAGCTTTTTTGCTATTTCAGCTACTCTTCTTCCCTGACTTTTGGCAATATTAAGTTCTATTTCATTAGGTCTATTTTCATCGCTCTGGGTGATAATTGCCGAGGCGCCATACGGTGAACCCCCATGAATATTCGATACATCGCTCAGATCTGGCTCAGTAAAGGGAATTCCAACAATAATCATTCCATGGTGCAATAACGTTGTATGAAAATTTAAAATAGTAGATTCATGACCCCCATGTTGAGTACTAGTAGAAGTAAAGACACTACCTATTTTTCCAACCAAACTTCCCTTTGCCCAAAGTGGACCTGTTGTATCAAGGAATTGCCTCATTTGCGCCGCCATCATGCCAAATCTGGTGGGAGTACCAAAAATTATCGCATCAGCTTCAACTAGAGAATCCATATTTGCTATTGGAATATGTGAAAATTGTTCTTGTGCCTTTTTAGCTCCAGATTGGATTAGAATATCTTCAGGAACGGTTTCAGGGACTCGGTAGATCTCAACATTCGTTCCTTCTACTTCTTTTGCGCCTTCCGCTTCGGCTTTAGCCATTTGATAGATATGGCCATACATACTGTAGAATATAACGTTGACTTTTGCCATCTAAAGTCCTCCTTTAATTAGGATAAATTTAGTCCCTTTTATTATACAGGTAATTTATTAATAATAATTGAATAGTATTATAAATATAATCATTTTATTTTAGACTTTCATTCCTGTAAATGTGATTCCTTTTATGAAATAACGTTGAGTGAGTAAAAATACGATTATAAGAGGTAAAATTACGATAACCGAACCTGCCATCTGCATTGCAATATTTTCACCATACTGCCCTTGTAAAACAGATACAGCGACCGGAAGTGTATACATACTTTCATCAGTCGCTAGAATTAATGGCCATAAAAAGCTGTTCCAAGCACCTGTAAAAGTGAAAATAGTTATTGCCGCCATTGCAGGTCTTGCCAAAGGCAAAATTATTCTAAAAAATATCCATCCTTCATGTGCCCCATCCATTTTTGCTGCTTCTATTAGTTCATCAGGTATACCCATAATGTATTGTCTCATGAAAAATATGTTGAAGGCATTTGCTATAGCTGGTAATATTAACCCCAAATAGGTGTTCAATAGATTCAACTGTGACAACAATAAAAATACTGGAATCATTGTTATATGCCCAGGCACCATTATCGTCCCTAAGATGAACAAAAACAATAAATTTTTATTTTTAAAACGAAATTTAGCGAATCCATAACCTGCCATAGTGGCTACTAAAACTGATAGAAATGTTGTAGAAAGAGACACGATAACCGAATTCAAAAATGGCCTTCCAAAATTCATTTCTTGAAATAAATCTATATAATTATTCAAAGTAGGGTTTTTAGGGATCCATCTTGGAGGAAATATATAAATTTCTCCGGGACCTTTAAAAGAAGTTGAAACCATCCATACAAAAGGTATAACTGAAATTAACAACCAAATAATCAACAATCCATGTACCGCTACTTGCTCTATGGGAGAAACTTTTCTCGATCTCATAATTATCACTCCTCACCAATACTCTTTTATACTTCTAATCTTCTTGCTCTCATTTGTATAAAGGTTAAGGCAAATATCATTAAAAATAGCACAAAGGCAATCGAAGAAGCATATCCTAATTTGAAGAACTCAAAGCCCTGTCTATATAGATAAAGAACTATAGATAAAGTAGCATTCAAAGGTCCGCCTGCCGTTAACATGTATGGTTCTTCAAATAATTGCAAATAACCTATTACAGTCATAACTGTAACGAAAAATATTGTTGGCCTCAACGATGGAATGGTAACATGTAAAAATTGCTGAAATCTTGAAGCACCATCCAACTCGGCAGCTTCATATAGATAGTCTGGTATATTTTGTAAGCCAGCTGTGAAGAGAATAACGTTGTAACCAACTGCTTTCCAAACTACAAGCATTATTACCGATGGCATTGCCCAAAGGGGATCTCCTAACCAATTGGGTCCTTGTATTCCAAAAAAACCTAAAAACCAATTTATTAATCCGTAATCGGGATTAAACATCCAAGCCCATACGATGGCGATTGCGACTGTGTTTGTGATGGAAGGTAGATAAAAACTTACTTTAAAAAAATTTTTAAAATGCGTGGCTTCCCTGTTTATAAGGGCAGCAAAACTTAAAGATAAAACTACCGTTAAAGGCATCGCAACAACTAATGCGTATAATGTATTTAATAATGCCCTCCAAAAAAGGGGATCATGCATTAAGTTTACATAATTTTCAAAGCCTATAAAACTCGCTTTTCCCCAATCATATATGGCATAAACATCGAAATCAGTGAAGCTTATTATCAACGAAACTACTATAGGTATTAACATGAAAATCATCAATAATATTATTGAAGGTCCTATGAAACTAATAATCGCTCTTAATGGGGTCTTCAATTTTATCTCTCCTTGATAATCAAAAAGTTTTGATCAAAAGCCCCCCTTTTTGCGTAAAAAGAGGGGCATAAAATAAATTATTTCAGTATCTTTTCAATTTCTTTTTTCAAATCCTGAGCCGCTTGTTCTGGTGTTTTTCTAGCATAAATTGTTTGTTGAACCATGTTATCAATCGCTGCTGCAATCTCATGGAATTCCGGTACGTTTACAGGAGCTTTTGCATCATTCAACTGTTCACCAAATGTTGCTATCATCGGATCTGCTTGCAATAAAGGATCTTTCCATGCTTGACGGACTGCAGGTAGTTCATTTGTAATTTGATAGGCCAACAGTTGGTTTTCAGGTCTTGATGCAAATTCAATAAACTTCCAAGCGACTTCTTTATTTTTGGAATCTCTGAAAATGACTAAATTACTACCTCCCATAAAAGAAGTTTTACTTTTTTTCTCAGGCATTAATGCTACATCCCATTTCCCATCTATTTGTGGAGTTTGCTCTCTAGTCATATTAATCATCCATGGACCTGAAAAATAGATTGGTGTATCACCTGAAGCAAAATCTTGGAATATGTTACCACTTCCAGAAATTGGGGTCAAACCTTCTGTGAAAAATTTTGTATAGTATTCCAAGGCTTCAACGAATTCAGGTTGATCTACTATCACATTTCCTTCACTATCAAAAATGTCTCCACCATTTTGCCAAACAAATGGAAAGAAAATTTGGTAGTTATCCTGAGGTTGATAAAGTGATATGCCATATCTACTACCATTTTCATGTAATTTTTTCACTGCATCGTATAACTCATCCCAAGTTTGAGGAGCATGATCGTAACCTACTTGTGTTAATAAATCTGTTCTATAGAACATCGCTCTAACATCCACATGCCAAGGAATACCAAACTGTTTTCCGATAACTATCCCTGATTCCCAGGCGCCTTCGAAAAAATTTTCTGGTTTTACAACTTCAGAATTTTCAATATATGGAGCTAAATCTTCAAACGCCCCCATACTTCCAAACGGAGCCATCCAAGTTGTTCCCATCTGGGCGACATCCGGGACTTGTCTACCTGCGATTGACGTTAAAATTTTTTCGTAGGCATTTGACCAGGGGATGGCTTGGAAATCAACCTCATATTCCGGGTATTCTTCCATGAAAAGTTCAGTCACTTGCTTCAAACCTTTTGCCTCACCCATACCCCATACGGTGATCGTTGTTGCACCGAAGTTTAACGAAACCATCAACATCACAACACTCAAAACAACCAATGCCTTTCTCATCTTTCTACACCTCCTAATAGTAATTTTACGGTTTTTTGATATTTTTCTAAAAAAGTACCTCAACATTCAAAACATTTTCTTCAAGTAATTCCGGATTAATAATGTTTCCATCAATTTCTACACCGTTAACTATGATCTTTTTCTCATCACTTTTTTTGTAAGTTATGTTCAACTGTTTTCCCCTGAATATTCTCTTTACTTTTACTTCTTTCCATTCTTCGGGGAATAAAGGTTCTATTTTTAACCCTTCCCATTCGGCTTTTAGTCCAATAATTCCCTCAATCGCAACTATAAAATACCAAGCTGCTGATCCTGTATACCAAGTCCACCCTCCTCTTCCAAAATAGGGGGAATCTGGTCCATCAACGTTACCTGGAGTAACATATGGTTCAGCTAAGTATTTATCTGGTTCCAAACCCCTATAAATAGGCATGAAGCTTTTGTAGATTTTATATGTATCAGGATCTTTCATCTTTGAGGCTGCTAATATCGCCCACGTACCTGCATGAGTGTACAATCCGCCATTTTCCCTAACTCCCGCGGCGTATCTGCTTAGATATCCAATTTCTGGATCAGGTTTAGCAAACGCCGGTTGAAAAAGAAGTGGTCCATAATCTTTAAACAGGTACTTTTTTGCTGATCGATAAGCTGTTTCACTTCGTGTTTGTGTTGCGGTACCGTTGATTATTGCCCAAGTTTGTGCATTTAAAAATATCTTACCTTCACTATTTTGTTTGCTTCCAATCGGTTCCCCGTTGTCTTTGAATGCCCTTACGTACCATTCTCCATCCCAGGCGTATTTGTTGATGTTTTCTTTAAGCTTTTCAGCTTCGTCCATAAACCTTTGCATATTTGCTAAATCTCCCATTTTCTTACAGACAACAGAGAAATCTTTTAAAATACCGTACAAGAAATGTCCAAGCCAAATACTTTCCCCTTTACCCTGGGTGCCAACAGCGTTCATACCATCATTCCAGTCTCCATCACCTATTAAAGGAAGTCCTCTTGGGCTCATATGATTTAAATTGTAGTGAATTGCTCTAATACAATGGTCGTATAGAGAAGACTCCCCACCATCCAGGAACTTTATATTTTCTTTCAAAAATTCTAAATCACTAGTTTCTTTTAAAAACCTTAAAACAACAAAAGGCAACCATAATCTGTTATCCGATATATTATTCTTGTAACCGAGTTCAGAAATGGGATGCCACCAATGGTACACACTTCCATCTTTGAATTGGTGAGCTGCGTGAAGTTTTATCTGATTTTTGGTTTGTTCGGGATCCACATACAAAAATATCTGACTATCTTGAAGTTGATCTCTAAAACCGTACGCCCCACCAGTTTGATAATAGGCAGACCTTCCCCATAACCTTCCTGAAATAGCTTGGTACTTCAACCAGTTATTTAGCATAAAATCCAAGGCTTTATCTGGTGTTTCAACAGTAAATTTTGAAAGCATTTCGTTCCACATATCTTTTACTTTTTCGAATTCTTCGTCTACCTTTTCTACTGTTTGATATTTTTTAACAAGTGAGCTCACACTTCCGTTTGTATTTTTTTTAGAAACGGCCCCAAGCAAATAAATCAACGTTTTTTCTTCTCCTGGTTTTAAAATTATTTCATTTTTTAAACTACCAATAGAATCTTCCCATTTTCCATAAGTGTTTGACATTTTTCCACTAATAAGGGCATTTGGATTAGAAATACTTCCATACTCTCCCAAAAATTTTTCCTTTGACCCTTCAAATCCGGCTATTTTCTCATTAACTGAATGAAAAGCGGTATATTCCCAGTTCCTGTTCCAATTTTGACCTTTTTCATTTGGAATCTCCCACATTCTTTTTTCAGCCGTTATACAGTTTAAATCATTTAAAAAATCTGTTTCTATAAAAGTTTTGTGAAACTCTCTGTGCCAGTCGGGAGCGGCTCCCAAATTCCATTCTAAGTAGGTGTAAATAGACAATTTGTGTTCTTTTTCAGAAGTATTTTTTATAGTTAACTTCCATATTTCGACTGGGTCATCCTTAGATACAAACATAGTTAAATTCGTTTTTATATCGAAATATTTGGTCTCAAATATTGAATAACCTTGACCGTGTCTTACTTCATACTCTTGTGGTTCTTTACATGTGGGCTTCCAACTTGGAGACCAAAAGTCTCCACTTGTCTCATTTTTTATGTAAATATATTTGCCCCATTCATCCTTTATGAGATCTTGTTCCCACCGTGTAATTCTATTTAAACTTGCATGTGTTCTCCAACTATAACCAGAACCACTCTGAGATATGACCATTCCATAATCACCATTAGAAATAACATTTATCCAAGGTTTTGGAGTTTTAGGAGTGGTTATAACATACTCTTTTCCATCCTCTGTGAAATATCCGTATTTTGTCTCGAACATATCTTCCCTCCTGATTTTAAAAATTGCTGTTATGAGGTTATAAAATACTTTATTCATGCTTACTTAACCGATTAAGTTATCTGTAAAAAATTTAAATTCTTGTACAAGATTGTCTTTCGATTAATTTTGTTTTTAACAAATATCTTTTTTCTTCTATTGTTTCTCCATTTATCAAAGCTGTTATAATATCTACAGCTTTTTTACCCATTTCATATATGGGTTGTGAAACAGTTGTTAAAGGTGGTTCTATTATAGAACTGGCCTCGATGTTGTCAAAACCTATAGTAGAGACATCTGTTGGAATTTTGTACCCACTTTCTTTTAAAGCTCTCATTGCTCCTATCGCCATTTGATCATTCGAAGAAAAGATAGCAGTGAATTTTTCTCCTTTTTCTAACAACCTTTTTGTAGCTGTATATCCTTCTTCTTTTGTAAAATTACCGTTTTCAACTAATTCTTGGTTGAATTTGATTCCATAGGCTTTTAATGCCTTCAAATAACCTTTGAATCGTGCCTTTGAATCCCAGGCAACTTGTGGACCTTCTAAAAACGCTATTTTTTTATGCCCAAGTTTTATCAAATATTCTGTCGCCTCAAATGCACCATTTTCGTTGTCGACCATCACAGAATAAATATCTTCATCCTTTGGTGGATAATCGATAAAGACAAAAGGAATATCCCTTTCTTTCAAAGACTTTATGAAATTATCAGTAATAAAGTAAGCCATTATAATTAATCCGTCAACCATACTCTTATTCAACAATCGAACCACTTGTTGCTCTCTTTCTGGCCTTGCATGTGTGGTAAATAGATTGAGAAGATAGTCTTTTTTATTTAAAGTTTTTTCTACTCCTCTAATTATATTTGCATAGAACATATCAGAAATATCTGGAATAACTAAACCTACAAAATGTGTTTTTTCACCTGCTAAACCCCTTGCTGCAGAATTAGGAAAATAATTAGTTTCCTCAATTATATTTTTTATTTTATTTCTAACCGGCTCACTCACACCGGGTTTATCATTGATCACATAAGATACGGTGGCTTTAGAAACTTGTGCGATCTGTGCTATATCTTCGATAGTTATTCGAGAATTTTTATTTTTCTTTGGTGGCATAGCGTATCCTCCAATGCTTGATTATAAAATTACTTAACCGTTTAACTAATTATATTATAACTCTTATACTTTTAAAATAAAAATCCGATTAAATGGAATTATAGACGATTAAAGTCGAGTAGAGACGATTAGGACTTAAAAACTTAAAAATTCTTAATTTTTATTTTTTTATGCTAAAATTTCAAAAAGATGGAAAAATAGACGATAAAATAGAAGCTTGAGAAATTAAACAATTAGCATCGCTAAAGAGAGTAATCAATTATAAAAAAGGAGTTTGAAATTTTGAGATGATATCTAAGCGTGAAATATTAGAAAAGTTGACAAACCATATAGTACAGGTCAATGAAACGATAAATCCAGAAGTAAAAACTTACATAGACGAATACAAAGGTCCATTTTCTCAAGCGCTAAAAGAAAATTATAAAATTGCAGAAGTTGAAAAATTACCCCTCTGTCAAGATACAGGCATTGTTGAATTTTTTGTTTTTCTAGGGAACGAAGTTATACTTGAAGAACCTATATTTTCCACGTTAAGTGAGGTGGTTGAAAAGGTATATACGGAAAATCCCTTCCGATTTTCACTGGTGAGTGATCCCCTTTTTGAAAGAAAAAACACTAAAAACAACACTCCACCTGTGGTACACATATTCCAAGTCTCTGGGAAGAGTTTAGATATCAAATTTTTGGTGAAAGGCGGGGGGAGTGAAAATCTCTCAGCCTTGTTCATGTTAAAGCCATCAATCGGGGTCCAAGAATTAAAAGATGTAATAATTGGGCATGTGAAAGAAAACGGAGCAAAAGGTTGCCCGCCTTTACATGTTGGAATAGGAATAGGTGGAACTTCTGATAAAGCAATGGTTTTATCCAAATTAGCATTGACCAAAAGTTTCAAAGAAAGAAATCAAAACCCTGTATATGCGGATTTTGAGGAAGCGCTTTTGAAAGATTTAAATACTTTAAAAATAGGATTTCAAGGATTAAAAGAAGGAGTTTCGGTTTTTTCTGTACATGTAGAATATGCTCCCACACATATTGCAACACTTCCTGTGGGGGTTTCCTTAGATTGTTACCTTTGTAGAAAAGGTGTGGTAAAATTTGAAGATAGATGAAATTGAAAAATTAAGAATCGGAGAACTCTTACAATACACTGGTGAATTGATAGTTATGAGGGATGCTGCACACCAAAAACTTTTAGAATTACTTTCAAAAAATTCGCAGCTTCCTGTAGATTTAAATGAAAAAATTGTATTTTATGCAGGCCCTGCAAATCCTCCAAAGAACTCTAAGATAGGTGCTATAGGTCCGACAACGAGTGAAAGAATGGATAAATATCTTGAAATGATCTTTAAATTAGGTGTGCTAGGAACTGTTGGAAAGGGAAAAAGAAGTGATTTGGCAGTAAAGTTATGTATAAAATACAAGAGAGTTTATTTTATAACTCCAAGTGGTGCAGCTGCGTACCTTTCTAAGTGTGTGAAGGATATAAGGGTTCTTGCTTTTCCAGAATTAGGGCCAGAAGCTATTTACAACATAAACGTGGAGGATTTTCCTTTAATGGTGGCAATAGATACAAACGGCAATCAAATATTTTAACTTTTAAGGAGAGTTAATCTTGGACGCAAAAGAATTACACAAAATACTCAAGGGAAAAATCAGGACAATTTCAAATGTTGACAATTTGAACGAAGAATCGTTATCCCTACTATACACTCCTGGGGTAGCAGATGTTGCAGAAGGATGCTCAAAAGATCCAGAAAACACATTTTTATACACAAGACGTTGGAACACCGTTGGTATCATTTCAGACGGAAGCGCCGTATTGGGTCTCGGTAACATAGGTCCATATGGTGCTCTTCCCGTTATGGAAGGTAAGGCATTATTGTTTAATCTTTTTGGCCAGCTTGATGCCTTCCCAATTTGCTTAAATACACAAGATCCAGAAGAAATTGTTTCTATTGTGAAGAACTTAGAACCTTCGTTTGGAGGTATAAACTTAGAAGACATCTCTGCTCCTAGATGTTTTCGAATATTAGAAGAATTGAATAAAACAATGAATATTCCAGTTTTTCATGATGACCAGCAGGGAACAGCTGTAGTAGTCACGGCAGGATTGTTGAATGCATTGAAATTAACGGGGAAAGAAGCAAAAAATATTAAAGTTGTTATTAACGGTATAGGGGCAGCGGGATACAATATAGCCAAGTTTTTGATGGATTTTGGGGTCATAAATCTTGTTTTAGTTGACAAGAATGGGGTGTTGAATAAAAATGTTCCAGAAAGTTCTTTGCATGAATATCACCAAGAATTAGCAAAGATAACGAATCCAGAAAATATAACCGGGAATCTCTCAGATGCTCTTTTTGGTGCGGATGTGTTTGTAGGGGTATCTAAAGGTAATATTTTGAATGAAGAGATGGTAAAAAAAATGAATAAAAATCCTATAATATTTGCACTTGCCAACCCTTTACCGGAAATAGATCCAATATTAGCAAAAAGCTTCGGGGCAAGTATAGTGGCGACTGGCAGATCAGATTATCCTAACCAAATCAACAATCTCATAGCCTTTCCTGGAATAATGAAAGGAGCGATAGAGAAAAAATCAAAGATAACTAAAAAAATGCTCCATTCTGCAATACTTGCAATTTCAAATTCATGTATTCCTACACCTAATAGGATTTTACCCGAAGCTTATGATAAAAGATTACATTTGAACGTATACGAAGCGGTTAAAAATGCTTCAGAATCGAACTAGTTGTTTCAATAATCCATTTTTGATTTCACTTTCTAATTTCTTTTGGACTTAGCTTGTACTACTAGTGGTCTTTTTCTCTTTGATTTTTGCTTAAAGATCTCTATTATTGCTTCAGCTTGTTCGGAAGGAACCGTCACAAAAGAAAATTTATCCATTATTTGTATATCTTTTATTTTTTTTCTATTTACACCAGTTTCCTTTTCTATGAATTCAGCAAGTTTTCTTGGTGTCATTTTACTTAAACTACCTAATGCAACAAATAACCTTTGGTCTTTTCTTTTTGAAGAGTTTTTAACTTCTTTTATTTTGCTATAATTTTCTTCTTTCAAGATTCCACCATAAAAATACTTTAAAATAGAAGCAATTATTTGGCTCGGCTCTTGGTCGGTCTCCTCTAAGATTGTTTCCGCCAAGATTTCATAAATGGGATCTATATCTTTGGAAAGATTAGATTTGATCTCATCTTTTATTTTTTCAACTTTTGCGTTAACAATATCTTTGGCTTGTGGTATTTTAGCTTCTTCTATTAAGGCTTTTGAGGAATGCTTGATGAACATAAATTTTCTATACTCGCTCGGTGTGACAAAAGTAATAGCTATACCCTCATTTCCAGCCCTCGCAGTTCTTCCTATACGATGTATATAATTTTCTGGATTTTGTGGAAGAGAATAATTGATAACGTATTTAAGATTGTCTATGTCTATACCTCTGGCTGCAACATCTGTGGCTATTAAAATTTTTATACGTTTGCTCTTAAATCTATCCATTATTCTTTCTCTTTGATTTTGAGAGACATCACCATTTAGTGCTTCTGCTTCGTAACCTTTTTTGATTAATTTGTTTGCGATTTCTTCTGATTGGACTTTTGTTTTAGTAAATACAAGACCGTAAAAATCACTATCTATATCTATGAGCCTACTCAAAAGTTCTATTTTATCAGATTCAGAAATCATGTAATAAATTTGTTTTGCCTTTTTTACGGTTATGTCCTCTTTGTTTCCTTGAACTGTTGTTACCGTTTCAAAATTCCCCATATACTTTCTAGCAAGGGTAATAATCCTTTGAGGAATCGTAGCTGAAAACATCAAAATTTGCTTTTCTTTATTAGTTTTTGAGAGTATCGTCTCCACATCTTCTATAAAACCCATATCTAGCATTTCATCGGCTTCATCAATGACCAAATACTTAATTTTGCTAATATCTAAAGTACCTCTGTTCAAATGGTCTATTATTCTTCCTGGGGTACCTACTACTAAATCTACTTTTCTCTTAAGGGCTCTAATTTGATTTCCAATTGAGACTCCTCCGTACACGGGAAGAAGGTTCAATCTTTTGTTTCCCTTCAGTGAGTCGATTTCGTTACAAACTTGCAAAGCTAATTCTCTCGTAGGGGTTAATACTAAAGCTTGAACGTCGTTTGCTTTCTCTTCTAATCTTTCAATTAGAGGTATACCAAATGCTGCAGTTTTTCCTGTACCAGTTTGAGCCTGACCGATTACATTATTCTTACCAGATAAAAGAAAGGGGATAACCTTTTCCTGGATAGGAGTTGGTTCTTCGTACCCTTTTCTATCAATCGCGTTGAGTATGTTATCAGAAAGGCCCATGTGTTGAAATTTTGTCATGTTTTTACTCCTTTTTCTAATTTTTGGGCCAAAATAACCTTTTACATTATACCATAAGTTTCGTGAACAAATGGTATTTGTTTAATAATTTAAATAACAATTACCTTAAAAATCTTTTGTGTATCGAGATAATAAATATGATATAATTAACTGAAAGAGAGTTACACCATTAAAGAGGTGAAAGACAATTGAAAGAAGGATTTTTAGAAATCTTACTTCCTTTTGCAATAATTCTTTTGCTTTTTGGTTTTTCTTCACAAAAAGCTTCAACAACAGCTCAGCCATCTCCTACAACAGCCCCAGAAATACCTTCATTTTCAGAAGAAGATGAAAATTTGTTCGAAGTCACTTTTATAATCACTTCCGTTCCAGAAGATACACCGGAAGATGCTTCAATTTATATGATGGGAAACTTCAACAATTGGTTAGTGGGAGATGAAAATTATAGGTTTGAAAAAATGGAGGATGGGACGTACCAATTGTCTCTTAGAATGCCTCCAAATACTGAAATAGAGTACAAATATAACCTTGGCAACTATGATTATATAGAGAAGGATTTCTTTGGGAACGAAAGAGAAAATAGAACTTACAAATTTGAATATAACTTCGATGAAGTGAGAAACGAAATAGAAAGCTGGTAGAAAAATGAGAAAGGTCTATTTATTTGACTTAAATCCAGAACATTTTAAAAACGTTGGAGATCTTGTACTTCCTTTTTACAACGAAGATCCTCTGAACTTTTTGTTTCTAGGGCCTTCTGGTTTTTACGTGAAGCAAGTGGCAGAATACGTTGCCTCACAAACAAAAAAAACTATCAATCGTGATGCCTTCAGGGTTATAAACCAATATGTAACTGAGACGCTAAAAACATACCAGCCACAATCTGTAATATTGGATAGAGATTTTTTGAAGGTATACATCGAAAACGAGATAATGGACTTAATAGAAGAAGAGAAGAAAGACGAAGAATTTTCTGAATATCTAAACGTTATATCCAAATCTCAAAAATCAGTTGAGTACATATTAGATATTTTCGAGAAAAAATGGGAAATTTCAAGGGTTGAAGATGAAGAAATCGTTGAATCCTCTGAAGAATACAAGTTGCTCGATGATTCTATAGATAACAATTCTAATTTGTACATACTTTACACTAAATTAGAAAAAAAACTCGAAGATATTTTAGAAACGAAGTTCGATATGTCTATTAAATATCAAAGAAATTACGATCCCGTTAGTGTGTACAAATGGTTTTATGAGATTTTACCTAACAGATTGAAAGAAGAGGGGAAAAAATATATAGGAAAAAGGGTCGTTATTTCGGGCTTTTTTGATATTTCTCCAGCCGTTAACAAAACTCTTAAAGCTTTCTTTGATCTCTTTGAAGAGGTTCATTTTATTACTTGGGTCAATATAGAAGACAGAAGTTTTGATTCAATAACTAACATACATAACTTTTTAAAAAATGAAGGGTTTGAATTCAAATCGAAAAATAAAGGGTTAAAACGGATTTTTGAAAATACCAATATTGAAATCTTTCCAATGAACAACGATGTTTCTGAAATAGAAACCCTCACAAAAGAAATAAAAAGAAAATTGATAAGTGAAAATCTTTCACCTGATGAATTGGGGGTCGTTGTTCCCAATAGTTCAACTGCAAAATTATTGGCGGATTATTTGGAAGATGCTAAGGTACCTTACAGGTTCAAAAACGATGTTCCGTTAAACGAAAGTCAAATAGTTTTGATACTTCTTCAACCAATTAAAACGTTGGTGAGGGGTTGTGAAGTTGAAGATATCTTGGCGATGATTGAAAGTGGTTACGGGGGAGTAACTGAACTGACGATGGAGCAGATAGAACATTATCTAAAGCGATTAAACTTATTCTATGACATACAAAAATCCTCTCTCAAAAACCGAAAAGAAAAATGGATGAATACCGTTGAGAAAGAAATAGATAAAAGAAATTCTCAACTTAAAGGTACAGAAGAAATAGAAAGAATAAGCGAAGAACTCAAAGACTTAAATGAATTAAAAAAATGCCTTGGCAACATATTTTCTCTTTTAGAAAATATCCAGAAAAGCAAAGATCGAAAAAAGTACTTCAGTGTTTCTGATTACAGGGAGTTAGTGAAAGAATGGATAGATACTTACCTATCTCATTTCAACATACTGAAAACATACGAGGATGTACTCCCTATTGAGAGTCAATTAAATGCATTAAAAGCTTTTGAAGCACTAGTATTTAACGTCGAAGAAAATTTGGAGAAAATTCTAAAGTCAAATAAAAATTTAGGAATTGAAAAGTTCTACAAAATACTTTCTTCTCTTATTCAGATTGAAACGTATAGAGAGTCCGAAAGGTACGATAATACAGTAGAAATAATGAGCCTTGAAGACTCAAGATTTGTAAAGAAAAAATATAAATATATTGTCGGTTTCACTGAAGAAAACTACCCTTCAATAAAGATCAATCCTTTCATCACATCTATGAGTAACGAAGGGACCTCAATCGCCAAACATTCAGAAAAGATCAGTAGAAGAAACTTGTTTATCTCGATGATCTTCGCTGATAATATAGTATTTACATATCCAAACGCTAAACTAAGTGGTGAACCAATACTACCCTCTCCATACGAAAAAGAGTTTAGGAATAACTTTAAAAACGTCAAATATTCGAATAAGTTCCTCTCTAAAAAAGAAATCCTACCAAAAGATCCCAAGAATATATTCTCTGATGCAGAAGCTACTATTTATTACATATTGAACGGGAAGAAAGAGTATTTACCTGATAAACACCACACTGATATTGAAAGATTAAAAAAAGAGATAACTAATCCAGACTGGCAATTATATAAAAATACCGACCTTGGGCGGTTAAGCCATACAAAAATAACTACTTATGTGGATTGTCCTTTTAAGTATTACCTCGGAATCGAAGGCAGATTAAATGGAGATAAAGATTTTGAGAAGTTTTTTGATGGGCTTATAAAGCACAGGGTGATGAAAGAGATATTTTCCAAATACAAAAATTATGAAGTTATGTCCCAAAAAATTCTCAACAAAGAAGAATTGAAAGAAGAAATAAAAGATATCATTGAAGATATTTGGGAGGAGTATACAGACGATTTTTTACACACCTATGAAGCTATAAAAGACGTGGAAAGTGAAATAATAACAGAAGATATTTTAGAAAGCATAGAAGACATACATCGAAAGTATATCCATTTCAAAAAAGGTATAGATCTCACTTATTCTCAAGTTATAGCTACAGAGTTAGAGGTAAATTCAAAGATAAATATCGGGAATTTTCACGATGTAGACCTAACCTCCAGAATAGACAGGGTAGATCTTTTGAACGGAAACTATGTGTACCTTCTTGATGAATTTGGCGACCAACTTTTACCAGGAGCTTACTCAATTATGGATTACAAAAGGTCAAAAAATTTCCAAAGTGAACAATTGCTAATTTATTACCTAACCTTATTAAATAATGAAGAATGGAAAAACAAATTAGCAAATTCTGATGTATATCTAAAATTTCAAGTAGTATCAAAGAAAAAAGAGCATAAAAATAATAATTTTATAAAAATACAGAAAGGCCGGATTATATATAAAGAACACAAGTCTAGAACTAAGTATGTATCTTTTGATATTAAAGAATTCTGCACATGGTTAGAGAAAGTTTTTCAAAACATCAACAAATCTGATTTCACCCCTATAGCAGTAAAAGAAAGAGAAATAAGAAGGTTCTTAGAAGAAATGTATGATAAATACAATAACGCAAAAACAGGAGAAAAATATTACGATTGTTCTTCTTGCCAATTCAGAAGTTTATGCGAATTGATGCAGTACAAAAAAGATTTTAATATAAACATAAAAAAATATCTTTGAAATAAGTCAACCATATGGTAGAATATTTTGCATAGAACAAAATAAAGGGGCGCTAAAAAGGCTTTTAGAATTTCTAATCACAGTAAAAAATAACTAAAAATTGGAGGATGGAAATGGAAGAAGAAAGAGAACTAACCTTTTCAGACATACTCAGAATTTTTAAAAGAAGAAAATGGACTTTTCTAATTATTTTCCTCTTAACTATCTTTTTAACAGCGTTTTATCTGTTTTTCGTTGCAACTCCCACGTATGAAGCAAAGCAGGTTATAGAGTACAAATCAAGTTCTTCACAACCAACTGTCTCTTTAGGGTCTATGTCTTCTGCAGCAAACTTGTTAGGAATCAGCCAACCCTCTGATTCAGGTTTAACTACCGAAATTGAAAGGATGAAAGCCGATTGGGTGTTAGCAAACGTTGTAAAAGAGCTCAACCTTGTAGAAAAAGCAAACGAAAACAAAGGGCTAATTGCTAGATTGAGAGGTACAGAAGTAACAGAAAGAGACCTCATTGATTCACTAAAAGAAGGTATAAATATACAAAATGTTCAAGATACTAATATGATAGAAATAAGTTACCAAAGTTCCGATCCAACTGTGGCTGCTTCGGTTGTCTCACTTGTGTATTCTTACTACACTGATTATGCAGAAAACCTTTATTTTGAGGATTCACAGTCTTATTTGAATCAAGTTGAAACGTTATTTGAAGATGTTTCTCAGCAATATGATCAGATAAATAAAGAGGTTTTAGATTTCCAAACTAAAAATAAGATTTCCGATATTTCAGGGGGAACATCACAAGAAAGCGACCCTTTAATTAGTTATTATTCGGAAACCTATATGAATATACTAAAATTAGAAGCAGATAAAAACCAATTAGAAATCAGAAAGCAAGCTATAGAAGATAATATTTTCAAACTGAGTCCAGAAACTAAAGAGTTTATACTAACAAACACAGAAAAAGATACGCCTGTTAAGGATATAAAATCTAAATTAGTGAGTGACAGAATAGAATTAGAAACTTTAAAGTTAAATTCTCCTAGTTCTCCGAGAATTGGAGCTTTGGAAGCGGAAATAACGGTTTTAGAAGATGAATTGAAAAAGAATCTTGAAGCGATTTTTTCCAACGATTTAAACTTTCTTGCATCGATCGATATGGAAACTTTTAACGAATACACAGGGATAATTACACAACTACAACTATTCGATGTAACAAAACAGGTGTATGAAAATATGCTTCAAGTTATAGATGATGAAATTGCAAAAAGATCTCCTATTATGTACGAATATTTCCTTTTGAGAAAAGATCAGGCTATTCTTCAAACAAGGTATAACACTTTACTAACTGCCTTAGAGCAAGAAAGGATGAAGGCATCACTATACGATAACAAATTCAAAGTAATAACCTCAGCCTACATACCAGAAAATCCTGTATCACCAAATACTACCCTCACTTTAGCTATTGGAGGGGTATTGGCAATATTCTTGGGAATTTTGGGTGTTTTTGTGAAGGAAGCAAACGACAAAACAGTGAAAGATCTATACGAATTTGAAAGTTTATTTGGGGTTCCTGACATCATTTTAGATGATTCAAACGATGCTGAGAAAATAGTTAATTATGTTTATAAAAAAGATTTTAAAAAGTTCGGGTTGCTATTTTTGGGGGATTTTTCAGTTGCCCAGAACCTTTCTCAAAGAATTTACAACATCTTAAATACCGTAAAACCTAATAAAACAGAGTATTTTACTTCAAAGGAAAACGAAGATTACAAAGAAAAGTTTGAAAAATTTGAGAAGTTTAAAAATACAAACGAGGCTTTTATCATGTTTGACAATTTCAACAACGGTGATTATATACTATACAGAGATGATTTAGAAAAGATTATTATATTTATAGAAGAAAAAACAACAAACTTGGAAGATATAAAGGAGATTTTCAAAAAAGAAAAGGATCCCACCGTTGTTTATGTGAAAAAATAAAAGTTCAACTAAAGATTAAAGAAATTTCATTTATTTTGGTATAATGATTTTATGGGAGAATTTAGTATTCCTGCATGAAGAACGTTAAAGCTCCCCTAGGGGGTTAAATATGGAAAACGAATTAACATTCGAGGATATTTTAAAGATATTCAAAAAAAGATTCTGGTGGTTTTTTTTAACCGTCGTTTTAACGGTAGTAATTACCCTAATCTACCTTTTTAACACTACTCCTATTTATGAAGCAAATACAACCATGAATATTGACCTCTCTCAACAAAGTTCGGTTTCAGATATTTTTGGTACACAGATGGGGATAACTTCATCTAAGATATCGACAGAAATTGAATTGATAAAAAGTAGAAGAAATCTAGAAAAAGTAATCGACAATTTAAACTTAATGGAATATTTTCAAGCAAAATCTGAAAACCCACAAGAGGTCACAAGAAACAGTGTTGTTCGTGCTCTCGAAGGAATGATCACAGTCTCACCTGTTAACGATACAAATATCGTACGGATATCTGTTCAAAGTGAAGACAAGGAACTTGCAAAAAGTATTGCTGATAATTTAGCGATTGTGTATAACGATTTGTTAAGAAGTTTGTCTCAAATCGAGTACACAGCAAGAAGAAGGTTTATAGAAGAGCAAATTCCATTAGCTGAAATCGATTTGAACGCTGCTCAAGACAATCTCAGAAATTTTAAAGAGGGAAATAATATCTTTTTGTTAGATGAAAGGGCAAAATTTATATTACAATTTCTGGTTTCCTTCGATCAACAGATAAACACTTATCAGATCCAAATGGAAGAAACAAAGATAAGACTGCAAACGTTAAATGACACCTTAAAAAGTATGGATCAAGAAATCATTTCATCTGAAACAATTTCGATAAATCCAGTCGTAAGTAATTTAAGAAATCAAATAGTTAATATCCAGGTTCAGCTCGCAGGCTTGGAAGGTACTAAATCTCCTAGTGATCCTGAAGTTTTGAGATTAAAGGAAGAGCTGAATCAAGCCCAAGAGATGCTAAAAAATGAGATAAGTACTATTGTAACTTCCCAAGTAAAAACCGCTAATCCAATGTATATTAGCTTGTATTCACAATTGATCCAAGAACAAGCCGGGCAGCAAGTTCTTCAAGGCACAATACAATCTTTAACAACGTTAAGAAACACATATCAATCCCAATTGAAGCAATTACCTGCATTGGAGCAAAGACTTATGAATTACGAAAGAGAGGTAAGAGTAAAAGAAAATCTTTATGTTCTTCTTTTAGAAAAATTAGAAGAGGCTAAGATTGCTGAAGCCGGTGTAATTGGTACAGCAAATATAATAGACCCTGCCTTTGTTTCCCCAAATGCTGTTAAACCAAATAAAACTCTGACTGCCGCAATAGGAGGGATTTTAGGGATCTTTTTAGGTATACTTGTAGTTTTTCTCATCGAGTATCTGGATAAAAAGGTTAAAGATGAAAATGAATTGAAAATGATAGTTAAGGGGTACCCTGTTCTTGGTAGAATTCCTCATTTGCATGTAGACAACGAAACAAAAGATGAATTAATAGTATTAAGGGATCCAGTCTCACCAATCTCCGAAGCCTACAAGATGCTGGCTTCCAATATTAACTTTTCTAATGCTAAAGAACCTAATGTTATTACCTTTTCCAGTGGTGGCCCCGCTGAAGGTAAAACAATGACTGCTGCCAATGTTGCTATTTCTTACGCCCAAAGCGGTAACAAAACCTTGTTGATAGACGCCGATATGAGAAGACCCAGAGTTGAAAGGATTTTGAATTTAAAAAGTAAGAATGTAGGGCTAGTTAACCATTTATTGAGAGGAGTTTCTATAGAACAATCTGTAAAGAAGCCGTTTGAGTCTCTCAATAACTTTTTTGTTTTACCTGTTGGAACTTTACCTCCAAATCCTACCTCTATATTAACTTCAAATGAATTTAAAGATCTACTCGATAAACTCAAGGAGTATTACGATAAGGTCATTATTGATCTTCCACCAATAATGGTTGCCCCTGATGCTATGATCGCATCTAGATATTCAGATGGACTGGTATTAGTGACCCGTTATGGACAAACTTTGAAACCAACTTTAAAAGCTGCAATTGAAAACATAACAACATCGGGGTTAAAACTTATTGGAACGGTTATAAATGATGTAAACGAAAAATCTTCTAATTACTACTACTATTATTATTACTCTGATGACGGGGAGAAAAGCAAGGAAAGGAGGAGGAGAAGCAAAACCAGAACATAAGGGCGATAAAGGGGATAAAATAAAATGTATATTGACATTCATTGTCATCTATTACCTGGAGTTGATGATGGTATAAAAACTATTGAAGAAACATTAAATGAACTGAGAAGGTATAGAGAAAACGAAATTACCGGTGTTATCTTTACGCCACACGTTAACCATCCTTCTGTTAAAACAGATATAACCAACATCAAAGTAGTTTATCAAAAGGTAAAAGAAAGAATAGAAAATGAAATTGGTTTAAGGACTTATCTTGCCTCTGAATTATATCTAACTCCAGATTACAAAGATTTTATTCCGTTTAATTCCTTTGTCTTGATAGAATTTCCAACACAACCTATGCCTATTTATGCCCTCGATTCGATATTTAATTTACAATTGGATGGTTATGAAATTATTCTCGTACATGTGGAAAGATACAAATGGTTATATGAAAGCAAAGACATCATTCAAAGAATGAAAGAAATGGGTGTACTCTTCCAAGTCAATTTTGAAGGTTTAAAGACGCAAGAAGGTAAATATTATTTTGAAAATAACTTGGTGGATTTTTTAGCAACTGATAATCATGGAAGTTCGAATAGAGAAGAAGTGGATTTAAGCTTATTTAAGAAATATTCCGAAATAACTAAAAACGCCTTCGACATTTTAGGAATAAATTCTTAATTAAAATCTTCTAAAATGATTCTTAATCAATTTTTTTAATAATTCCTTAAATTACTTTTTGAGATAATTCCTGAAGCAACTAATTTTAAGTAATTCCTAATGGGGTGGTGGGCGGGAAAAGATAACATCTTTTGGAGGTGTCGGTAACGAAGCTCGAATTAATGAGCAAAGAAGAGTTTGAAATATACAAAAAGAAAATGTACGAAGAATATTCAAAAGTTTTGGCTGAGAATTTGTTGATTCCATACCAAGAAGCCTTGGTGAGAGCTGAGGATCAAATTGATACCATCTGGAACGAAGATATGAAAAAAGGGAAAAACTACGGTTATAATGTTATAAGCACTAATAATGAACACGTTGGAAGAATATGGGTTTTTGTCAATTACAGTTCTAAAAAAGCGTTTATATACGATATTAGGATTTTTCCTAAGTATCAAAAAAGGGGATTTGCAAAGAGCGCTATAAAAGAATTAGAAGAAATATTAAAAAAAGAAAAGGTAAAATTTCTTGAATTGAATGTTTTTGGGAATAACAAAGTTGCGTATAATATGTATAAAAACCTTGGATTCGACGAGACAAACATTAATTTGATGAAAGGTTTTCAAAAACAGAGAGTTGTTACTTTACCAAAATTTTTGAGGTTTTTAGAAACTCTCTTTTTAAAATCAGGATATAGAATAGTAGCTATCGAGATGAGAAAAAAATTAAAATAAAAAAACCTCCGTAAGGAGGTTTTTAAGTTATCTTTGTTTGCTTTTAAATTAGAATTGTACGCCTGCGTAAATCTTGAATTTTGGTCTCAACTGGAACTCGCTTTTATAAACTTCGTTGTAATCCTCAGCCAATGTTGGCTTTTCAAATAAAACATCTGCACCTACGTTCATGTTGAGGTTTTGAACTGCGAAGTTTGCTCCAGCTCCACCACCGAAACCCAAACTGCTTGCTACAACCTTAGCATCTCCTAGTCCCATTGAATAGTTAAACAAGCCTTGGACATACATTCCAAATGGTAAATCTGGCAGGAAAGCGTTTAAGCTCTGTCTGTAACCAGCGTTCACACCCACACTCATTTGAGTTAAATTTGTAGCACCGAGAGTATCATCAACAAATTCTTGTTCAAAATAATAATCAAAAGAACCGCCGACTAACAATGCTCCACCTTCTACACCCAATCCATCATACAGGTAATTTGCGCCGACACTAATCCCTTGCATCGTTACATCTGTCACGCCAGTTACATCAGTAGCCACTAACGATGTATTCACATAACCACCTGTAACTTCAAACGCAGCGAAACTAAATACAGCCAACATACCTACCAGCAACGTTGCGAAAACCTTTTTCATCTTTGTTCCCTCCTCTCTGAGATTTTGTAGAAATTATGACAATAAAAACTAACTAATATCCTGTTTTTATTGTATCATACTTAATTTTTATTTCTATGAAAAAATAAATACATTTTGTTGAATTTCGATGAAATCTGGCGTACTTTGTTTTAAAAGATTAAGAGAAACTATGTAATCTAATCTACTGTTTTTTTGAGCAAACTTGTTTACCAAATCATTTTTATAAGAGTAATCGTTTTTATAATTTTTATTTTTGACGTTTGGATCTGATTTGATAAATTTGTCAGAAAGATTTTTGGATCGGTTATGGGATGTACTTGCCATCGAATTAAAAGTCGAACTGTAATCTTGGTTATAGTTTAAATCATTCAATTCTTTAATTTTTATAGTGTAATCATCAGTAGAAGCTAAATGATAGACCCCTATGGTAATCTTGGGTTTTTCATTTTGATCCACTTCCATCTCGCCAATCAATTCCATTAAATTGAGATTACCGTGTGTAGAAGAAACTAAAGACAAATTATCCAAATCGGTAAATCTACTGTAAGACGTATTACTTGCAAAAGATGAAAAAACAAACAATAGAAAAATTAATAATATGCTAGTGAATTTTGTAGCTTTTATCATAATTACGTCACCTCCTGAAATAACCCATTGTACTATTTATGAAAACTTATATCTACGCCCCTTTGATTTATTCGATTTCAATGATATAATAGATTACATTCCTTAAAATTAGATTAAAAGAAGGGAGTAATTCGAATGTTTGATCCATTAAAATTTGTTTATCCATCAAAAAGGATCCCTATTTATGCAAAAAACGGGATGGTGGCAACAACAAATCCATTAGCTTCTGAAATAGGCATCGAAATTTTAAAAAAAGGTGGGAACGCTGTCGATGCAGCTGTTGCGGTGGCAGCAGGTTTGACGGTTTTGGAACCGACTTCCAATGGTATAGGTAGCGATGCCTTCGCTATACTTTACAAAGACGGTAAACTATATGGTTTGAATTCCAGTGGATACTCTCCAAAAAATCTTACCTTAGAAATAATGAAAGAAAAAGGGTTTGAAAAAATACCTCCGTATGGTTGGGAATCGGTAACTGTTCCTGGCGCTCCAGCTGCTTGGGCAACTTTGTCTGATAGATTTGGTGTTCTTCCTTTTGAAAGATTGTTAGAACCATCCATCAAATATGCAAGTGAAGGTTTTCCAGTTTCTCCTGTGACGGCAAAATCATGGCAGAACGCTTTTAAAAGGTATAAAAAAGAGTTAAAGGGAGAAATTTTTAAAACATGGTTTGAAGTATTTGCCCCAAATGGAAAAGCACCTGATATTGGAGAAATTTGGAACTCAGCCTATCATGCAAAGACTTTGGAATCAATTGCCCAGACAAAGGCAAAAAGTTTTTATTTCGGAGAACTAGCCCAGAAGATGGTCAGCTTTTCAAAAAAGACGGGAGGCTACTTTTGCCAAGAAGATTTAGAAAGTTTTGAACCTATATGGGTAGAACCACTTAGTGTAAATTACAGAGGATTTGACGTATGGGAATTGCCACCAAATGGGCAGGGTATAATTGTTTTGATGGCTTTGAACATACTAAAAGGGTTTGAAATGAGATGTAAGGAAGATCCAGAAAGTTACCACAAACAAATAGAAGCTCTAAAGTTAGCTTTTAGTGATGGTTTAAAATATATTACGGATATAGAAGAGATGAAAATATTAGTAGAATCGCTTTTATCAGAAGAATATGCAAACCAAAGAAGGAATCTTATTGGTGAATATGCACTGTTACCACAAGCAGGAGATCCATATTCCGGAGGAACGGTTTACTTTGCAACTGCGGATAAAGATGGAAATATGGTTTCTTACATTCAAAGTAACTATATGGGATTTGGCTCTGGAATAGTGGCTCCAAATACGGGGATAAGTCTTCAAAACCGAGGAACGAGCTTTTCTCTGAATGAAGAAAATGACAACTGTTTAGAACCATTAAAAAGGCCATACCATACCATTATACCCGGTTTTATAACCAAAGAGAACAAAGCGATAGGACCTTTTGGAGTTATGGGAGGGTACATGCAACCACAAGGCCATCTACAATTCCTTAATAATTTTATCGATTGTCATTTAAATCCTCAGGCAGCCTTGGATGCTCCAAGATGGCAATGGGTGAAAGGCAAGGAAATTATGGTAGAAAAAGAATTTCCAAAGTATATCCTTGAGTCTTTAATAGATAAAGGTCATCAAATAGAAGTTTCATTAAATTCTTCTAATTTTGGAAGGGGACAATTTATATATAGAACAGAGGATGGTGTGCTGATAGGGGGAACCGAACCAAGGGCGGATAGTAACATATCTTGCTTTTAAAAGAAATTTAATGCAAATTCCAAAAAGAGTCTAAAAAATGGTGGTACAATATAGTTAGATAAGCTAACTATATTGAGGTGAGTAAACTGACACGAAAAGTTATTAATTTGCTTATTTTTTCGTCCATAAGTAGCTCTTTTTGGGCAATTTATAGGGTTGTTTTTAATTTATTTTTGAGAGATATGGGTTATACAAATCAGTTCATTGGTCGAATGACCTCTTTTGAAATGCTTGGTGCTGCTATCATTGGGATTTTAATAGGGATCCTTGGGGATAGAATCGGAAAGAAAAAAATGATCATTATATGTGCCATAGGGTTTGGTATTCTATTGCTGATAAGAAGCACTTTTCCATATAAAAATATTTTATTAATCTTTGGATTCTTGAATGGTGGATTCATGGCCTCTAGAAGATTACTCTTGGATTCATACCTGATGGATGTTACAGATAGTTCAATCCGAGGAGCTGCTTTTGGATACAATTTTGCTATTTTTATGGCTAGCGGTGTTTTAGGGAATTTCGTAGGTGGCTTTATGGGGGAATATTTGGGTTTAAGGTTGACTCTTTACATAACAGGAATATGCTATGCCATATCACCCATATTGTTAAAAAATTTACCCGAAAGCGTTAGAGATAAAAGAGTCACCCTTCAAAAAGTTTTAGACTTTTCCCAATACAACAAAGAAGAAAAATACATTTTGAAGTACTATCTTTTAAGAACAGCGGCGATATCCTTTGGAGCGGGATTGTTTGTTAATTTTGGAAATATTATATACAAAGATTTATTCAACATGTCCCCTTCCTTGATAGGTATATCTCTGTCAATTGCACAATTCGGTGCCGCTGCTGGCTCTGCCCTTTCACCAGTACTTGGTAAAAAATTCGGTCCTTTTAAATATACCTTTATTTTAAATGGGTTGGTTATTCCATTGATTATAAGTTTAGGTTTTATCCGAAACCCTTTTATTTTTGTTGGTATTTACGCTTTGAGATTCACTTTTATGAATATGACCAACCCTGTGGAAACATCCTCTGTTTTGAGTGCACTTCCAAAGAATAGAGTCACATCGATATATAGTCTTAGGAACGCTGCCAATTTTTTGACAAGGTCTTTGGCTGCATTCATATTTGGAATCGTAAGTATATTACCCAATGCTTATACTTTCTTGTTCTTAATTAGCTCAGTGTTTTATACAGCTGCACTAATTTTCATGTATAAACTATTCGTTCCTTTAAGAAAAAACGGCGTTTTACATCAGTTGTATAGTAATAATTCATGACAAGCGCTTTAATACTTCTTCCCTTTTAGGGATTGAAGACTGGGCTCCTTTTCTTTCAACAGAAATTGCGGCAGCGGTATTGGCAAAATTAAGGCTTTTCTGTAAATCATTTGTTTCTGAAAAAGCTACCGCTAGAGCACCATTAAAGATGTCTCCTGCTCCGGTGCTATCAACTGGGTTTACTTTTAGGGGCTCAATTTTCTCTAAGTTTTCTTCTTCGTCAATGTATATAACGCCTTTGTCTCCCATCTTCACAATTAAATTTTTTACCTTACTAATTCTTTTAAATGCAAGCATTGATTTATCGAGGTTGCTTTCTTTGAAATCTATCTTTTCTTTTTCACAAAGGAACATAAACTCTTTATCGTTGGGAGTTAAAAAATCTATATCTTTTAAACTTTTTATCTTTGTACTTCCAACAGGGGCAGGATCATAAATAATAGTTATTCCTTTTTCTTTTAACTTAGAAATAGCGTACTCAACGCTTTGCAGGGGAATTTCATTCTGTAGTAAGCAAATATCTATTTCATCGCCATATTCATCAAAAAACTTATCTATTTTCTCCTTATCCACCTTATCGTTGGCACCTGAGAAGATAATTATTCTATTCTCACCATTTTTATCAACCTCTATGTAAGCTCTACCTGTTTTTTCATTCTTTTGCACGTAATAACCTTCGATCCTATACTTTTTAAAGTTTTGAGAAATTTGATTCCCATATTCGTCATCACCGATGCAACTACAAAAGCAAACAGGCTTTTCAGATAATTTAGCGGCTGCAACGGCTTGATTCGCCCCTTTGCCGCCAAAATAAAAGTCTAGCGAAAGGGCTTTTTGGGTTTCTCCTGGAAGTGTAAAGTGTTCAACGTTGAATACAATATCCATGTTACTACTACCAATTACAGCGATCATGAGGTTATCTCTCCTTTGAATAGTTTCAGTAAAAGGGGCATAAAGCCCCTTTTTAAGTTATTTTGTTACCAATTGAAGTGGGACAGGGAAATAAATTGTCTCTGTGGTCAAATATTCGTAAGCTTTTTCAACTGCCAGTTCTCCCATTCTGTAAGGTTGTTGAGCTATTGTTGCACTAAGTTCACCTTTTTCAACAGAAGCTAATGCATCGGGAGTGGCATCAAATCCCACAATGATTATGTCTTGTAACTTTCCAGCAGATTTTATTGCTTCCAATGCACCTAAAGCCATTTCATCGTTATGAGCAAAAACAGCGTCTACATCGGGATAAGCTTGAAGTAGGTTTTCCATAACGGTTAGTCCTTCAGCCCTGTTGTAGTTCGCTGTTTGTCTGGC
This sequence comes from Petrotoga mexicana DSM 14811, assembly GCF_002895565.1. GTDB lineage: Bacteria > Thermotogota > Thermotogae > Petrotogales > Petrotogaceae > Petrotoga > Petrotoga mexicana. Next base: position 40,525 of record NZ_AZRN01000032.1, on the reverse strand, counting down.
TACTACTTCAATACCAGGATATTTCGATATTTCTTCGTTGAAACCTTGACCTCTTTCTCTTGCAGAAGAAGTTCCAGGAACTCCGACCAATTCTATAACTTTTCCTTTTCCTCCTAATTGTTCGGCGATAAAACTACCTGCCATCATTCCTCCAGCAACGTTGTCTGAAGCTATGTGGAGAAGAACTTTTCCACCATTCGCACTTCTATCAACGGTAATTACTGGAATTTTAGCGTCGTTTGCTTCTTCAACCGCTGCTACAATAGCGTCACTGTCAGTAGGATTTACTAAAATCATGTCGACTCTCTGTAATATCAGATCTTCTATATCGTTTAGTTGCTTTGCTGGATCGTCTCGGGCATCAACTACCAACAGTTCTACCCCTAATTCATTTGCTTTATCTTCTGCACCGTTTGCTAAGTCTACAAAAAATGGGTTGTTTAATGTTGAAACCGATAAACCTATCTTTACTCCAAAACTAAACGTTGAAACAAACAACACTAACAATACAAATACTAACACCTTTCTCATCTTTCTCTACCTCCTTTGATATGTTTTTCTCAGCGCCCTTCCCCCGCTCCCCACCCAACAGGAAAGTGGAAGCATTATCCCTTCGCCTATCGAAAAATGGTTTTATTCCTCTTTTTCTGAAAGAACAGCTAACAGTATTATGACTCCTTTAACTAAATCTTGATAAAATGGGGAAATATTCATCAAGTTCATTCCGTTGTTAATTGTTCCCAGAAGAAGGGCACCAAACAACGTTCCTAACACTCCACCTTTTCCTCCAGCTAAACTTGCTCCGCCCAAAACGACTGTTGCTATTGCGTCAAGTTCATACCCTTGCCCAAAAGTGGCTTGAGCACTGTTCAATCTTGCTGTCAAGATTATGGCGCTGATCGCACTAAAAAGTCCGCTCAACATGTAAACAACGGTTTTATATCTATCTACGTTTACTCCACTGAGTTTCGTGGCTTCCTCATTTCCTCCAATTGCGTATATATACAATCCCAACTTTGTTTTTTTCAGTATGTAAAGGGAAAGAAAAAATATACCTAACATGATCAAAATGGGCACTGGTATACCAAATATATCCCCTCTACCCAAAAATCTAAAACTATCTGGGAAAAGTGATATGGGGATTCCTTCAGTGTATGCTAAGGTTAAACTCCTTCCTATAGCCATTGTAGCTAATGTTACAATGAAAGGCTGAATCTTGCCTTTCGATATGACAATTCCATTAAATGCCCCAATCGCTGCTCCAATTAATAAGCCTACAATTATTCCTAATAGGACTCTTCCATCTTTGACTATGGAAGCCATAACAACAGCACTAAAAGCAAAGGTTGAACCAACAGATAGATCTATTCCTCCAGAAATTATTACAAGTGTCATTCCGAAACCGAGTATAGCCATTATTGAAACTTGTCTAATGACATTAACGATATTATAGAGATTAAAAAAACTGTCTGTAAAAATTGAAAGTACCACAAACAAAATGATAAAACCAACAAGGGCAGGATTTTTTCTCATAAAAACTAAGAGAGATTTAAACAATTTCAACCAACCCCATTCCAGCTTTTAGTATTTTTTCTGGTGTCATTTCTTCCTTTTCCAATAAAGCTGTTTTTCTTCCTCTGTGCATTATCAGAACTCTGTCACATAACCCCAAAATTTCCGGAATCTCTGAAGTCACTAATATCACTCCCATTCCTCTATTAGCTAAATCGTTTATAAGCTTATAAACTTCTATTTTAGCTCCAACATCTATTCCTCGAGTAGGTTCTACAAGGATCGCAATTTTTGGTTGTTTCAACAAAAATTTTGCTAATACAACCTTCTGTTGGTTTCCGCCAGATAAGTTTTTCACCTTCTGTTTGTCAGACGATACTTTTATATTATATTTTTTGATCTGATTTTTAGTCTCTTCTATAGCTTTTTTCCAATCGATATTGAAAATAGGGGCGAATTCTTCAGCATTTGGAATAGTTATGTTATCAACAACAGTCAGTAGCTGGACAAGCCCTTGAGATTTTCTGTCCTCAGGAACCAAAACTATACCTTTTTTTAAAGCTTGAGAGGGAGTCTTAAGCTCTTCTATCTTTTGTTCATCAACAATAAAGTTTTTGAAAGTTGATTTGTATGCTCCGAAAAGTCCTAATGCTAGTTCTGATTTTCCACAACCAACCAATCCTGTTATTCCAAATATTTCCCCTTCTCTAACTTCAAAAGAAAGTGGGTAAACCTTACCAGGAATTTCAAATTCCTCAACTTTTAGGGCAATTTTATCTCTTACCTTATTAAATTTAGGGAACATATCTTTTATTTCCCTTCCTACCATCATCTTTATCAGGTCATCTTGGTTTAGCTCTTCTAAATTTCCAGAACCTACCAATTTACCATCTCTAAGGACGGTTACTCTATCAGCTATTTGATATACTTCTTCAAGTTTGTGGGTTATAAAAATAATAGAAATACCCTTTTCTCTAAGATCCCTCATAACCTTAAATAAAGTACTTGTTTCGTGTTCGGTAATTGTAGCGGTAGGCTCGTCCATAACGATAATTTCGGCTTGTGATGCTATAGCCTTCGCAATTTCCACCAACTGTTTTTCTGATACGTTTAGATTAGAAACCTTTGTTTTCGGGTCAATATCAAAATCAAGCATATTCAGATATTTTTTTGCTTCGATAGCCATAGATTTAAAATCGATATTCAAGAAATTACCTTTCTCTTTTCCTAAAAATATATTTTCAGCAATCGATAAATTTTCAGCTAGCATTAATTCTTGATGTATTATGGCTATTCCTCTTTTTTTAGCTTCTATAGGTGATCGAAAGATTACTTTTTCCCCATTTAAAATTATCTCGCCGCTATCTGGCTGATAAATTCCACCAAGTATTTTGATTAACGTACTTTTGCCGGCTCCGTTTTCCCCGAGCAGGGCATGTATTTCTTTTTCTTTTAAGTTGAAACTGACTTTGTCAAGTGCCACAACCCCTGGGAAGGTTTTAGTAATATCTACCATCTCTAATAACATTAAAAAATCACCCCTGAAATCAATATAATGTTTGAAAAGGGGGTACATTCTCCAGTCCTTATAAAAAATTTGGAATTTTTTGCTAGATCTTTAAACTCTTCATGTGATTTTTTCTCTATCTCAATATTTAGAAATATATCGATCACTTTTTGATAATTTTTAAGATTATTTACTTCCATCTCATCAGCAATAATCACTTTCTCAACTTCTAATTCGTATAAAACCATTTTGATAGTATCAATAAAATTTGGTATACCTTTATCAAAAACCAAGTCAACAAATGTAGCATCTTTAGGTATTGGATAACCCATGTCAACTATACTTAACATATCTTTATGTCCCATCGATGCAACAAAGTATGATATCTGAGAATTGAATATGCCTTGCTTTTTCAACTTAATTTCTCCTCCTCGTACTTTCTCGAATTATTATCTCGTTTTCAAACTGTTTCACAGGAATGTGATCTATTTTTTTTGAAAGTATTGTAAAGATCATTTCTCCGGCCGTTTTTCCCATTTCATAAATAGGTTGTTTCACAGTAGTTAAGGGTGGAGAGAACATTTTACTAAAAGCGATGTCATCGTATCCAGTAACGCTTACATCTTTCGGCACTTTCAAGCCCTTCGATTTAAAATGTTCTATAACTCCATAAGCCAATAAATCATTTGCACATACCACAACGTCTGGAAGATTTTTAATCTTTTTAGCTACCGAAAGCCCCGATTCATGGGTATACTCTCCCTCATATATTTTAAAATCTATCTTGTATTCATTTGCAAAATCTTGGAAGGCTCTTAATCTTTCAGCCGCGCTGAATATTTCTTTTTGGCCGCTTATAAATATGAATTTTCTGTGATTTGAATTGTATAGGTATTCTAGTAATTTATACATTGCGTTGTAGTTGTTTGAACAAACGTAAGAAAATTTGTTGCTTTTAATGATTCTGTCTATGAAAACGGTTTTTACATTTTTATTGATGAGACTTTCAACATGGTCACCTATACCTGAGTACAAAATCCCATCGACTTTCTTTTCGATTAATGTTTTAAATAATTTTTTTTCTTCAACAATGTTGTTATCTGAATTGCATATCATCAAAGAAAAGCCTTTTGATCTTAAAAAATCTTCTGCCCCTCTTACTATAGTTGCAAAAAAAGGGTTGGCAATATTTGGAATGATTATACCTATCGTCTTGGTGTATCCAACTCTTAAACTCCTGGCAAGAGAATCGGGATAATAATTCAACTTTTCAATTGCTTTTAAAACTTTTTCTTTCGTTTCTTTTTTCACCGGTAAGGAACTGTTCACCACTCTTGAAACAGTTGATATAGAAACCCCTGCTTCTTTTGCTATATCTTTTATGGTTATTTGTCTATTCATAAAAACCACCTTGTTACAATTATTATGCAAACGTTTTCGAAACTGCTTGTTTCAAGTATATCTCTAAATAATTTAAATTGCAAACTTGATTATGGAGGATTAGAAGAAATTAGACGGAATTATAGTCGATTAACTCAGTTTTTCTTTCGTTTCCTTAATTTTACTCATTTTTCTTCTTTGCTTTTGCTGGAACTGTATAAGAATAAGACTACCAAAGTAATTACATAAGGTAACATGGAAGTGATTTGTGGTGGAATATTGAAGTTTTGAAGAGTGAAAGTCACACTTTCAAAAAATCCGAACAGTAAAGACATTAAAAGTATTCCTAAAGGACGACCTTTTACCAAGATTATTATAGCCAAAGAGATCCAGCCTCTACCGTTTGACATATTTTCGCTGAAAAGAGTAACATAGCCTAAGGATAAGTATGTTCCAGCCATGGAAGAAAGTATACCTGAAAGTAGTATAGAGGTAAACTTCATTTTATTAGGGTTAATGCCTAAAGATCTTGTTGTTTCTGGATCTTCCCCTGTTGCTCTAAGTCTGAGACCGAATTTCGTGTGAAATATTATAACTTCTAACAACAAGGCTAAAAGTATTGCTACGTAAACAATAAAGGGATGATTGTTCAATATTTGTGAAAGAATAGGAATTTGATTTAAAATAGGTATATCCCAGGTTGGAAGAGATTCTATCCTTGGAGAAATGAAGGCACCTTTTACATCGAAAATGTTCCTTAAAAGATACGTAGTTCCACCCAAAGCGAGCATATTTATACCGATACCAGTTAAGAATTCGTCTGTTTTAAGGGACAATGCAAATGCCGAAAAAATTAGGGCAACAACAGCTCCGGAAATCACTGCAAACAGCATACCCATTGCCCAACTTTGAAAAAGATAGCTTCCCAAAACTCCGAAGAAAGCCCCAATGAGCATCATACCTTCCATAGCGATGTTGAATACGTTAGCATAATAGGTAAAAGTTCCTCCCAGCGCTGCAAGAAGTATAGGAGTTGCACTGCTAAAGCTGTCTCTAATTAGTAAAGAAATTATATCAGTCAGAGGATTTCACCACTCTTTTTGCTTTCAGAGAAGCCTTGATTTTGTCGCTGTAGTAAGATATCGTACTCCTTGTAGCAACAACCAATAAAACGATTATAGCCTGAAGAACCATTGTGAATTCCGAAGGTATTGATACCTCAAATTCCATACCTATGCCACCTGCTTTAAGAAACCCGAAGAATATGGCAAAAACTGACGTTTCAACGACTCCATTACCTCCCACTATGGCAAGCATTACTCCATCCCAACCATAGTTTGCTCCTATACCTTTAATAAACCTATGTTGAGTTCCACCTAGTATCAACAAAGCACCTGCTAAGCCGGAAAGGAACCCTGTGTAAAACATAACCCAGATTAAATTTTCTTCATTTTTACAGCCGCCTATCTTTGAAAAATCATAATTATGTCCCATCATACGCCATTCGTAACCTTTTTTTAGATAAGTCACAACAAAAAATGAAACAAAGACCATAAAAATCGCTATGAAAAAACTGATATTTATTCCGTTTATAGTGGGAAGAAAAAATTCTCTTTTTATCATATGAGTAGCGGGAACATACGATTTTTCATCCAAAAATGGGTAGGTCGCCAAGTACAAAGTCAAGTAATCTGCTATGAAATTCAACATCAAAGTGGTTATAAATTCATCCATTTTGTAATACTTTTTTAGTACACCAGCCAAGCCACCATATAAACCACCAACGATACCTGAAATTATCAAAATAACAAATATCCCCAAGATTCCTGGTATGGGTAGATAGTATCCTAAAAGCGCAGCGGTCAAAGCTCCAACAATTAGTTGTCCAGGTTCTCCAAGGTTCACCACATTTGAACTGAATGCTATTGCTGCAGCCATACCCGTTAATATCAATGGGGTAGCGTTGTTTAAAGTTGAAGAAAGAGAAAACCAGGAAGCTAATCCGTAATTAAATAATGCTCGATAAGCATCGATAGGGGAATTTCCCTGGAGTTTTATCAAAACCGCAGCTGCAAGAAAAGACAAGGCTATACCAATGATTCCTGTTAATATTTTGTTTAAACTTTTCATAGTTTAGCCCCCAACATGTATTCGCCCACTTCTTCTTTTGAGTGAATTTTGGGGTCTAATTCAGCCACTATTTCTCCTTTTCGTACAACGTACAACCTATCGCACATAGATAAAAGTTCATCCAGATCTGCAGAGATCAACAAAATCCCTTTCCCTTTTTCTCTCATTTCGAGGATAACGTTATGAACATATTCAATTGAACCAACATCTAATCCTCTGGTTGGCTGGTCCAAAAGCAAAAACGGCGCATCGAGGCTGAATTCACGCGCAACTATTAATTTCTGCTGATTACCTCCCGAAAGACTTTTAGGAACATCGTTTATACTTCTTGAAAGGATGTTGTATTGCTTGATCAAATCTTTAGCAAATTTTTTAGCCTTTTTCCAATCCATGATATATTTAAATTTTGATAATTTTTCGCCTAAGTGGTGAGTCATTGAAAGATTTTCTGTTAAAATGGCATTCAAAGCTAATCCGTATCTTTTTTTGTCAGCAGGGATATAACTTATTAGTCTTCTTCTTTTTCTGATGGGGAGTTCTGTGATATTTTGATCTTCTATAAATATTTTTCCGTGGTGTGGATAAATTTCACCAATTATTGTTTGTACGATCTCGTATTGACCATTGCCTTCGACACCTGCTAAACCCACTATTTCACCTGATCTAATAACAATATTGATGTTTGACAATAGATTTATCTTTGTTTTATTCGAAGCAACAGTCAAATTTGTACATTTAAAAACCTCTTTACCTGGTTCTTTTGGGACCTTCTTCACAGTGAGCATAACCTCTTTGCCCACCATCATTTTAGCCAATTCGCCTTTTGAAAGGTTATTGTTCTTTAAAGTTGAGATAATTTTTCCCCTTCTCATAACTGTTATGATATCTGAGATTTCCAATACTTCTTCCAATTTATGACTGATAAAAACAATAGTTTTGCCCGTATCTCTAATATTTCTTATCTCTTTGAATAGTTGCTGAGTTTCTTGAGGCGTTAAAACCGCTGTTGGTTCATCAAAAATCAACGTGTCAACCTTTCTGTACAGCAATTTTAGAATCTCCACTTTTTGTTGGGCTGCGACAGAGAGGTTAGAAGTAGTTGCTTGTAGATCTACAGACAGATTAAATTTTTTGGTAATCTCTTCTAACTCATTTAATATTTTTTCTTTATCTAAGAAGCCGAAGTTTTTTGTCTTTTCCAAACCCAAAGCAACGTTCTCGTATACCTTAAAAGAAGGAACGAGCATAAATTCTTGGTGAACCATACCTATACCAAGTTTAATAGCTACATTTGGGTTAGTTATTTTTTGTTCTTGATTATTGATAAAGATCTGACCACTGGATGGAGGCACCATACCGTATAAGATCTTCATCAAAGTACTTTTTCCGGCTCCGTTTTCGCCTATAATAGAGTGAATTTCCCCTTTTTCTAAGGAGAAATTCACTCCTTCCAAGGCTAAAACATCAGGTGGGTATATTTTATATATATTTCTTATTTGTATATATGACATTTAGAACCACCTATGGATAATTATTCTCTATACTCTTTGACCACAATCTTTCCATCCGCAACATCTTTCTGAATCTGTAATATTTTTTCTACAGTTTCTTTCGGAAGAATCTGATATGTGTATTCATCGATTGCCAATCCTATCGCTCCGGCTTTTAACCCGAGTTTGTACAACGTGCCGGGTTCATATCTTCCATCTACTATGTCTCTAAAAACTAGTTCAATAGATTTTCCAACTTCTTTAAGATCGCTGGTGATCACGTGACCTGGGGCAAGACCGTTTTGATTTGAATCTACGCCAATAGCATATTTTCCTTCTTCTTGGGCGGCTTGTAAAACTCCCGATCCTGTTAAACTTGCGATTTGAAATATTACATCCACACCCTGAGAATAAAGTTGTAAAGCGGCTTGTTTTCCTTTTGCAGGGTCATCCCAACTTCCCACGTATATCGTTCTTACTTCAATTTCCGGATCTATGTAATGTGCCCCTTGTTCATAACCATATACAAAGGATCTGATGACTATATCGTCATCTCCGCCTACTGCCCCTATTAGTTTTTGGGGATTTATTCCTTCCAATTCCGTCATTGTTGTAACGATACCTGCTACAACCCCAGCCATGAAAGCCCCTTCCTCTTCAATGTAATCAATGTTTGATATTATACCCTGTTCATCTTCGACTACGGTGTCAATATTTACGAATACCTTATTGGGAAATTGTGCGGCTATGGTTTTTAATTCTTCTTCAAAACCGTAAGAGATTACGAATACAACATCTGCCCAATTTGCAGCTGTAAGTAAACTTGGATAATAGAGTGAGGGATCAAAATTGCATTCAATTACCCTTGTTTGAACCCCGTAATCATTCTCCAGTTGTTTTATGCCAGCATAACCAGAGTCATAAAAGGATTGATCCCCAAGGGAACCGTTTATTACGTATGCTACCTTTTGTGGTGCTGCTAAAACTGTGAAAGAAAAGAGAATAATAATGAACACAAAAAACGAGAATCTTTTCATATTTTACACCTCCCCATACGATTTATTATACTATTTTTATGAACTTTGCAATCTACGTTAGCGCCCTTCGCCCCGCTCCCCACCCATAATCTTTAAGGGACTTGGCCCCTTAAGAACCCCAAGTTCAAGATCAAAATCATTTAAAAACATTGTTTGCTCACTGCGGCAAACAGGGCTCCGCCGTGTACCCCTTTTAAAGTCAAAATCTTATTTTTGAAAATCTTTTTATTGCTAAAGTGTTCACGATTTATTAATACCATTTTGGGTGCTTAATTGAAAAGTCCATTGGGCTAAAGTGGAAATTTGGATCTTTGAAAAATCTGGTAAATAGGTTTCCAACGTGTCTTTCAAAGGGTCTGACCAATAAGAAGGAAAATCGTTTGCACCATATATGATACCTAATATCGTACCTACCTCACCAGCATTACAATCAACGTCATAACCGAAAGAAGATACGATCTTCATTGTTTTATCAAAATCTCCTTCTCCAAACCACAGAGAAGTTAAAACAGAGGCGGTATTGGGATACAGATGAACCCAATTATACCTTTGGAAATTGTCCTCTATTTTTCTAAGGACATTGATCCAATCATTATTGGCTTTACAATATTTTACTACATTATCTACGACTTTTTTAAATTCGGTATTTTTTGGAATATAATCCAATGACTTTTCTATTATTTTTCTTGAATCTTTTTCAGAAAAAGCCAAAGATGTCATAACAGCACTATGTATGCCGCCGTATATACCGTTACCACTATGGGATACTTGTGAATCTATAAACGCTAACTTTGCGGCATTATATGGATCGCCAGGTCGCAATAAACCATGAACCATGCATCTCATCTGTGCTCCTATCCATTCTTGAAATGGGTTATTAAAAAATCCTGACTCTGGTGGGAATATTCCTCTTTTAATATTTTCAAGCGCTATCAACTCAGCACTCCATCCAAATGGTATGTACGATATCCAATTTTTTGCTAAATCCTTTGAAGAGATCTTTTCCCCTTGTTCTTCGTAAGTTTTGAGAAAAATTAATTCATAGGTCACATCGTCGTTGATCGTTGAAACCTCACCTATGTAAGTGCCCAATTGTTCAGAATATGTTTCTTCCAACGCATCGTGGGTATATCCTTCAAGTTTGGTCCCCATAGATCCACCTGCAAGTTGGCCTAACCAACCGCCGTGAATCTTGTCTTTTAGATTATCAATATTATTAAATTTTTGCTTAGGAAAAGAGTTAGAGATATCTTCCCATTCCAAAGGTCTATCAAACTTTTCGTATTCGTTATTGTCCAGTGAATCGGCTTTGGAAAGAGAAAAGAAAATTTCTGAGGTTATAGCCTTTAATTTAGAATACTCTTTATTTTCTAATGCTTCGAAGCCTTTATCCAGCAATAACTCCGCTTGGTTTACGGTTTTACCCATATTTTCTAAAGATTGGACTGCACCAACCATGAGAGATTCCTGGGCGTTAGAACCTGGAACTTTTCTATCCCAAAGGGTTACTAATATCTCTTTTGGGAAAACATTCATTTTTTCTACGTCTTCCCATTTTTCAATGTGATCTTTTTTTGGTTTTGCGTTTCTTCTTCTATTAAATTCATTTTCCCATGCCTTCATAATTTTCCCCCTTTCTTGGAACAGGAGGTGCTCTAATGATATAATCATTTTATCACATTAGTCGCTTGGGAGGATGATTAAAAAAATTATGGATGAATTTGTGATTTTAGGCCATAGGGGTTACAGGGCAAAATTTGTCGAAAATACGATCGAAGCTTTTAAAAAAGCCAGAGAATACGGTGCCGATGGTATTGAATATGATTCGAGATTAACTAAAGATGGAACGTTGGTTGTTCTTCATGACGATAGTATTGACAACAAAAAGTTGAAGGAATTAACTTACGAGGAATTAAAACAAATACATTTTAAAAATGGAGAGACCGTTCCAACGGTCGAAGAAGTTATCTTTACTTTAGATGAACAAGCTATTCTTAATTTAGAAATCAAAGAGGTTGAGGCGGCAGTTCCTTCTTACGAAATAACTAAAAGAACGAATGCACTTGATAGAACCCTATTTTCTTCTTTCAAGATTGACGCTTTAAGAAAGGTCAGAAGTCTGGATAAAAGTGCAAAAGTTGGATTACTGGTTGAATATGATACTTTAAAATACGTAGAGGAATTGAATAAGGAGATTGATCTTTATTCTTTGAATCTTTGGATAAAGGCTTTAAAAGATAATATAGAACTTTCTAAAGAGCTCTTGCATAAATGGAAAGAAAAGGGTTTGAAGATATTTTTATGGACGGTCAACGATCCTAAAGATTTACACACATTCAAAGATTTGTATGACGGTATAATTACCGATGAGGTTGAAAAAATAGTAGAGGTAAGGAGACAATTTGCAGAAGAGAAACTTTAGAGATTGATGTGTCGAGGTATGGGGATGTTGTATGGTTCTTCTGTTGGTTTTTCATTGTAAAAAGGGCGTGTACACCATGGACATCCCGAGGTTTTTTTAGCTTCTTCCATATCCACCTCAACTTCGGGCAATTTTTGAAGGTTACCTTTTGAATCAAAGAGAAAACTGGCTTTTTCTACGTTGTGTTGTAGAATGATTTCTCTGGCAATCTGGATTTTTCTGTACCTGGATAAAGATGGTGGTAAAAGGTTTTCAAGTTTTGTCCCCTTTATGGGGGTAAAAGAAAATAGACTTACCAATATCTTAAACTTTTTCATTTTTAATAAAAAGTCTACAATGTTTTCGTCAGTTTCTCCCAATCCCACAATTATGTGTGTAGTAATTCGATTGGGGAAATCGTTTGAAACATTTTTGAGCATATTTTCGTAGAATTCGTATTTACCGCCCCTAATTTTTGGAAAAAGGTCCTTGTTTGCTACATCTATGGCTATTCCAACCCTATCAACGTTGTACTTTTTAAACAAGGTTCTAACTTCTTCAATATTTCTTGGCCTTATAGAAACAGAGATAGGTATTTCTTTTTCTTTCAAAAAAGATAATAATTCGTTTAATTCAATCCAGTAATCTAAAGAAGAAACAACTTGGATGCATATACGTTTAAATTTGGTAGGGTTGAAGATACTTTTAAAGGTATCTAAAGACATTTCAGACCATTTGATTCTTGATAGTAGATCCGCGTTACTTTGAGCATTCCTGGCTTGTGCACAATAAGCACAGTTGAAAAGGCACTTTTCACCGATCATGAGATAAGCTGTATAGTTTGGAAAGTCAATTTTTCCTTTTTTTAAGCCGAGTTCTACAGCTGTTGCATACGATAAACGCAAGTTAAGCATTCCTCCATTCACCTATTATTTCGATATATTTGTTATTCTGGGTGTGTTTTCGATGTATACGAAGTCATATCCCTTATATTCAAAAACATGAATAGTTGCTTCCTTTGTTGTTGCCGAAATGGATTGTTTAATTTCATAACTATTTAAAAACTCTTGAGGCGTTAACGCAAAGATTTCTTCCACTTCGCTTATTAGTTCAAAGGCTTCTGTGATTTCCTTTTCCTTCAAATTTCTGTATTCAAGGATCTGATAGGTGTAGTGATATGAAAGCACAGAAAAGACCAACGTTGGAATCATAATGACAAAAGTCAACACAACTTTCAAATTAAAAAGATCCCAGTAGTATAACAATTAAGATTATCAAAAGTATCCCTATTATTGAAAAACCACTTATTATTAGTATATCCAAGGAACTTATTTTTTTATCCGTAGGCATGCTTTTATCTTTTTTCATTTGGTTGTATAAATCGCCGATAATTTTTGTTTCATTTTCATTTTCATCTTTTTCTTGAGACTTTCTTAAAATTTGAAGTCTATTTTGGTCTACTGAAACCTTTAACTCTCTATGAACTACCGCTTTACCCAAAGCCCCATTCCCTAGATCTACTTTTAAAAATATATAGTCGCTTGAAGGAATCAATTCTTTAGATATAATTTTCCCCTCGATTACTTTTCTCGTATTTTTCTCGTCTTCATCCTTATTTTCCATGGGTAAAACTATTATAGGTTCACCTATATCCAATTTAGAAACGGAATAACCTTCTATGGGGTCTATTATTGGATAGATTTCAGTTGCGTCTTTAACGTCTTCTCTGCTTAAATATTCTTTTAAACCTTCTTCTCCTTTCTCTTTTACGGCGGTTATCCAGGTTAGATCTTTATAATCAAATTTCTGAGCTACCAATCTGATTTTTGTATCTCCAGCCCATTCACTTAAAATATCGCTCAAAATTGATTTCAAAACATAAACGTCTTCATCTTCTATGGCCATGAAGATTTTTGTCCCCGTGACCTCAGATTTCATTTTTTTTAGCGTACTGTAAAAGTAGGCTTTGAACTGTGATATAAGGTTATTATTTTTTTCTTTAGACAGTTGATAATAAAGCATATCGATGTCTGATTTGAAATCAAGATAGTCTTTTGTAATATCCGGAAGGTTTACTTCTTTAAGCTGAGCCCTAGCTAACAACAGCACATTAAAATAAGGGGTTTGAGCTTTTTTACCAAACATATATCCCACATATGTTTCACCGGTTAAATTTGAAGTTGCTAGAAATTTTAATGCATAAAAGTCCATTTTTTATCCCCTTTTATTTAACATGCGTTTTTCTTAAAAATTCTTTTGCTTACTTGATTATTCCTTCCCCACTGTTTATTTCTTGCACATCATAATCATTTAAATCTACCTCGTTGTCTATGACACAATTTTTCCCTATTGTCATCTTGTTTTTTAGCTTCGAGTTGAAGCCTATTACAGTTATATCTGAATTATAGATCTTTTTATCGATTTTAGATTCCGCGAATTTACCTTTTCCTATCTCAACCGACTCACCGATAATAGTATTTTCAGCAACAATCGCTTTTTCTATATACGCATTTTTGCCGATAAATACATTATTCATTATAATGGAATCTTTTACATAAGTTCCCTCTGAAACGGTTACACCTTGAAAAATCACTGAATTTTCAACCGTTCCGTATATTTCTGAACCTTCGCTAACAAAGCTTTTTAACACGCTGGAACCTTTTGCGATGAAAGCAGGGGGTAACTCTTCAGATTGAGTGTATATCTTCCAATTTTCATCGTGAAGGTCCAACGGAGGCAGGGGAGAAATTATCTCAAGATTACAGTCAAGATAAGATTCTATCGTTCCAACGTCTCTCCAATAACCTTCAAAATTGAAAGCATACAGTTGAGAATTTTCTTCCAGTGCTTTGGGAATTATATTTTTTCCAAAATCATGTTCAGAAGTATTATCTTGGGCATCTCTAATGAGGGCATCTTTTAGAAAGTTCCATTTAAATACATATATTCCCAAAGATGCCAAGGTTCCTCTTGGTTCTTTGGGCTTTTCTTGGAATTCGATTATCCTATTGAAAGGGTCAGTAACCATTATACCAAATCTATGTGCCTCACTTACTGGTACTTCCATACACGCTATCGTACCATCGGCATCTTTTTCTATGTGATAGTCTATTATATCGTTATAATCCATTTTATATACATGATCCCCTGACAATAATAACACAAAATCAGGTTTATACCTTTCTATAAATTCGATGTTTTGATAAACCGCATCGGCTGTTCCTTGGTACCACGAAGTTCCTGACCTACTTAAATAAGGAGGCAAAATATGTAAACCTCCGCCTTTTATATCCAAGTCCCACGGTTTACCTATACCTAAATGTTCTACCAACCTATGTGGCATGTATTGAGTAACAACACCTACGGTGTTTATATTTGAATTAACGCAGTTGCTTAAAGTGAAATCGATCATACGATATTTCCCACCGAAGGGTACGGCAGGCTTTGCTAAATTGTTTGTAATTACCCCAAGTCTTGTTCCTTGACCTCCAGCTAAAATAATAGCTAAAACACGCATTTCAATGCCTCCTTCTATAGAACGGCCCCTTTTTCTATAACATTGATCTCGTTTCCTATTCCTTCCAACTTTTTCCCAGATCTTATCCTTACGTTTTTATCAATTATGGTCTTTCTAATTACGCTTCCTTCCTCTAAATAACTTCCTTGTAATACTATACAATCTTCTATTACAGAGCCTGCTCCAATGTACACATCCCTAGAAAGCACGGAATTTCTAACAACTCCATTTATTATACAACCATCAGATACAAATGAATTGGAAACCTCAGCGTTAACGTTTATCTTCGGTGGAGCCGAATCTTTTAGCTTTGTGTATATTTTTCTTTCCGGTGAATAAAATAATTCATTTCTAACCTCTTCTTTTAATATATCCATATTAGTATTATAATAATCTTCTACAGATTTTTTAATATTTTTCCAATAACCATCAAACTCGTAAGAAAAAACTCTCATCCTGGATAAGTTGGGTATGATTATATCCTTTAAAAGATCGAATTTTCCGTTTGGTACGTTGGCATATAGGATTTCCATCAAAAATGCTTTGTTTATAAAATAAACGCCCAAAAAAATCTTATTAGAGCGATATTCAGAGTCTTTTTCATAGATTCGTGTGATTTTGTTATTTTCATCTGTAATGACTTGTCCGTATTGACTAAAATTTATTCTATCTTCTACAGTTTTTGTTAGCAAAGTAACATCTGCACCGTTTTTTACATGGTATTTGAAAAGGGGTCTAAAATCCATATTGTATATATGATCTCCAGAACCGATTAAAACAAAATCTTCGTATGATCTTCTCAAAAAGGTTAAATTCTGGAATATTGCATCTGCTGTTCCTTCATAGTACATTTTGCGGCTTTGAGGGCTTATAAATGGTTGAAGTATGAATAATCCCCCTCTTTTTCTATCTAAGTTCCATTCTTTACCGCTTCCCAAATGGTCCATTAAAGATCTGGGATTGTATTGAGTAAACACGCCTACGTTTGTGATACCAGAATTTACCATATTGCTTAACGTAAAATCTATCGCTCTGTACTTACCAAAAACAGGAACAGCTGCGCTAGTCCTTTTTAACGTTAGTTTATCTAAATTGTCTTTAGTAGACCCTGAAAGTATAAGACCTGCAACCCTCATAAATCTCACCTCTTCAAAAATTACAATTCGTTTTCAAAACCACATAGATATTCAAAAATCTCATTTTCTTCAAAGAAAATTCCCCACTCTTGTTCCGCACTTTGAACCGAATCTGAAGCATGTACAATATTTTTTCTGACACTTATCCCAAATTCTCCACGAATACTTCCTGCTTGAGCTTTTAGAGGATCTGTTTCACCGTTTATGCTTCTAACAGCTTCAATAACTCTTGGACCTTCTAAAATCATAACGACCACAGGTCCAGATAATATGAATTCTATCAAAGGTTGATAAAAATCCTTACCTTGGTGTACTTTGTAGAGCTCTTCAGCTTGTTCTTTTTTCATCTTTATCATTTTCATGGCGACAACTTTTAGTCCTTTTTGCTCATATCTTTTGATTATTTCACCAATTAGTCCTCTTTTAATCGCGTTGGGTTTTATCATCACAAATGCTTTTTCCGCCAAATTAAAATCTCCCTTCATTCTTCCTTTAAAGATTCTACGATATTTAAGCTCGCTGCTCGTCTTGATGCGATATAACTGAAAAAAATAGATACAAAGCTGTTTATTAAAAAAGCTATCAAAAAAGAGCTGGCTGTTATCTTAATGGGTAAATATTCCACATAAAAGAGTCCTTCGGGTAATGGTATCTTTAAAATAATTAGAAACCAGCATGTTAAAATGCCCGCGATAACTCCAAGTACAAATCCTACTAGAGATATTAAAAAAGTTTCTAAGATAAAAATAGTAGATACTTGTCTTCTTTGAAAACCAAGAGCCCTTAAAATAGCTATCTCTTTCTTTCTAGTAAAGACAGAGAAAGAAACAGAGTTTGATATACTGAAACCAGAAATCAGCAGAATGAAAAAAGTTATCGTAAAAGCTATCAAGCTATCAAACTGAACAGCCTTAGCCAAAGTTTCGTTGGACTCTTCCCAAGTGAGCGCAGAGTAACCAGAAAGATATTTTTCTTTAAATTGTTGAGCCTTATTTGGATTTTTTAAAAAAATACCAGTATACTCTTTTGAATTCGAATTTTGAGACAATATGAAGGTTGAATCGTACGAATATACCCCAGAATCGAATATTCCCGTAACTTTACTTTCTTGGAAAATCGGCAATAGTCCTTTTGTTCTCACAGTTATTATGGTATCACCAATTTCAACATTGAGATTATTCGCTAATTTATTTCCTAATATAAGGCCTTCGGTACCGCTTTCCTCATTTACAAATCCTTCATAGATTGATAGATCATCCAATTCCATAAGTTGAGAGAAGGCAATTTTAGATTGGTTTATAACCGCAACAGGGATGATGTTAAAATTTACAATTTTGTCTATTTCTGATGAGTTTTGAGCATAATTTCCTCTAACAACGAGATGAGGATAAAAATTAGTTATTGAATCTATTAATAAGCTATCGAAACCATTTATTATTGAGGTAACTACTATGATACCCCATACTCCTATTATCATAGCGATGAGAGAGAATTTAAAGTTTTTTTTCGACCTTGTGAAAAAAGAAATAGTCAGAAGGAAAACCGGACTATTTCTTTTACCACCTTTCATTAAGAACCACCACTGCGTCGTAACCCGTTGGATCAATCAAGTTTTCTGAAATAAAATCTATCAACTGAAAATATTTGTACTTATCTTCTATTTCGATGAAATTTGTTCCGAATGTTTCTTTCAAATCTACCTTTATCTTTTCCTTAGTTTCTTCTTCAACGTTCCTAAAAAAAACATATGAATACTGGTCACTTAAACCATCAAAGGTTTCATCCAAAACCTTAATCTGATATCCCGGTTTTTTCCATACGTCAAAAACATAGGTATAAAAATTATACAACTTGCTGGAAAAATTTTTAGTGATGAGTATTTTTGATTTATCGTTGCTTTGATCAGAATATGTTTCAAAGGTTTTCAACTTGTATTGAATTTGGGATATTTTACTTTCATCAACAACTACATAACTATCTTTGATTAGATAGGGAAATGAGATAAATTCCATCTGGGCATTTTTCACTTGGTTATACAGGAAAAGTAGATCTTTAATTTCAAAAGAATTAATGGTGTCAGATAAACCTATATTTACTGCTTCAAGGAGTTTATTTATGCCAGCCGATTTGACTTCGTTCAATAAAGCCAATACAGCATTTTTTTGACGTTCTATTCTTCCTAAATCACCGGATGTATCTCGATATCTTACATAATACAACAATTCTTCACCATTTAACTTATTATACCCTTTTTTAAAATCTATATGTAAATTTTGATGGTAATCTGAATAACTCATATCAGATTCTATGTATATATCTATTGGAGCAAATAAGTCACCAATACTTTTAAATATAGAATAATCAAAAATTATGTAATCTGAAATCTGAACACCGCTTAATTTTTCGACCTCTTCTTTGAGCCTGTCTATACCGTAAATTTGATAAACAGAGTTAATTCTTCTTTCAGTTTGGTCGATGCTAATCAAAAGATCTCTTGGTATGGGTAGAAAAATGATCTTCCCTTTATCGATTCCCCCTAAGATTATCACATCTGTTCTGGTTGAACTTTCAATATTTTCATCTCTTCCTAGAACCAAAAAATAGTAAGGAAATTCTATGGGGGATCGATCTAATTGAATATTCTTACCTAAAGGTATTATAAAACTGAGTATCAAAAAAATCAGAAAGATAAAAGATAAAATTCTTAAAATATGTATTTTCAAATAATAATCACTCCACGATCTCTTTGATCCTTTCAAAAGCATCTACATTGGCGTATTTTCGTTCGATTGTTTGATTTGCTATATTGATTTGAAGAGGTTCATTTAAAAGGAGTGGAACTGTTAATTTATCGTAATTGGTAATAGAATACTTTGAAAAGCCATTAATGAGGGCATAAACCCCTTCTTCGTCCAAATTTGTGGACCTATCGTAATTTTTTACTATATCCACGTACCCCCCCAAACCGAAAACTTGCCAAAATCTCATCTCACTATTCTTCAAAGCGTCAAAAACTCCATCGATGCCTTTTAAGTTGCTGCCACCTAATTTGCTTATAAACTCGTTGGCAACTTCATCATTTAGGTAGAAATAGTAATTAAAATTCGAGTTAAGATCAAACAACTCCAAAAAATCATTTGTAACTTTATCTAAATTTTCAGAAGATAAAGTAATATAAGACTCCGGAAAGGTAGTTCCATCCTCTACTTTAACTATCATTATCTTCCTGTTGTCGTTCAGAACCCTTATAAAATATAACTCATTGTCATAAGATACCGTATAGGTTATCTTGTTGGATGTGGCTACAGGATTGTTGACGAACTGGTTGTATCTATAAAACATGAATCCTAAAAAAGCCACTAATATAGCGATAATTATTATCAAAATAAGCCATATTCTTCTGCCTCTTTTTCTTTTTCCTCCAACATACACATTTGCCACAAAACGCACCTCCAACCTGCGAATTCCTTAAATAATTTAGAAATTGAAAAACATCGATGAGAGATGCTCTAAATGAGCATCTCTCAAACATTTTATTTGTTGGCTAAAAAATCACTTAAAACTTCTTCCAAATTGGGTTTACCAATTTCTTGTAACTCGTAAGTTACCCTAACTGTAGGTTTTTTTATGTTCATAATCCTTGTTAGATCAATTGGTGTACCTATAACCACAACTTCGGCATCGGATTTATTTATGCTTTCTTCCAGTTCTTTTATCTGTTTTTTTCCATAACCCATCGCGGGAAGTATTTTATCAAGATGGGTGTATTTCTTGTAAGTATTTACTATTGAACCAACTGCATAAGGCCTTGGATCAATTATTTCAGAGGCTCCAAATTTTTTGGCAGCTATGAAACCAGCTCCATAGGTCATTTCTCCGTGAGTTAAGGTGGGCCCATCTTCAATAACAAGGCATCTCTTCCCTCTTATGATGGAAGGATTTTTAACGAATAAAGGAGATGCGGCATCAATAACTGTAGCGTTTGGATTCCATTTTTCTATATTTGCTCTTGCTTTTTCAATGCCTTCCAATGTTGCTGTTTCTTCTTTATTGATAACTAGAACATCTGCCATAATAAGATTCGTCATTCCAGGGAAATAGGATACCTCATGACCGGCTCTGTGTGGATCGACTACAACGATAGATAAATCGGGTTTATAGAATGAAAAATC
The DNA here is from genome assembly GCF_002895565.1 of Petrotoga mexicana DSM 14811. Classification (GTDB taxonomy): domain Bacteria; phylum Thermotogota; class Thermotogae; order Petrotogales; family Petrotogaceae; genus Petrotoga; species Petrotoga mexicana. The sequence continues at coordinate 20,243 of NZ_AZRN01000032.1, read as the reverse complement.
GTTGTTTCCACCATCCCATAATATAACATCGGGATTTTCTTCTTCCGCCTGTCTCAATATCTCTTCATAATCAACACCTGCATAGATAACAGAGTTCCTATCTATATGAGGTTCATACTCCTCTCTTTCTTCAATTGTACATTCGTGTCTATCTAGATCTTCGTAAGTGGCAAACCTTTGTACCTTTTGCTTTACCAGGTTTCCATATGGCATTGGGTGTCTGATTGAAACTACTTTCAAACCTTTATTTTTTAGAATATCCAAAACTCTCCTCGTTGTTTGACTTTTCCCTGAGCCGGTTCTAACGGCACAAATCGAGATAATAGGTTTTTTGGATTTCAACATAGAATTATTCGGGCCCAGAAGTTTAAAATCTGCTCCACTCGCAAGCACTAAAGAAGCCTTTTCCATTACGTATGAAAAGGGCAAATCGCTGTAGGATAACACTACTTCGTCGATGTTGTTTTCTTTGATAAGATTGACTAAATTTGCTTCTGATTCTATGGGTATCCCATTGGGATACAACTCTCCAGCGAGTTCTTTGGGGTAAAGCCTTCCTTCGATATCAGGAATTTGTGTGGCTGTGAAACAAACAACTTCGTAGTCAGGATTATCGCGATAATAAACGTTGAAATTATGAAAATCTCTACCTGCTGCTCCCATTATCAAAACTTTTTTCCTCAAGGGAATCTCCTCCTTATAAGTGGCATACTAGCGCACCTAGGGCCTCCCCTTCCTCTAGATAATTCACTGGACGGTATGGTTAAAACTTCTATCCCCGATTTTTCTAATTCTCTGTTGGTGATGTAATTTCGGTCGTAGGTAATAACCTTTCCGGGTTCTATTGCCAAACTGTTGGAGCCATCATTCCATTGCTCCCTGTGTGATGCAATTATATCAGCATTTCCACATTTAATAATTTCAACATGATCTAAATTAAGATGTTTTTTTAATATGTTTTCTAAACTTTCTTCTTCCTCGTAAAAATCGAATCCCTCTTTAGACTTTGTAATAATAAAAGTATCTATATCTTCTCTTAAATTTGCATGCACTAGAAATTTATCGTAGTCAACCATTGTGAATATGGTATCTAAATGCATATAGGCCCTATTATCAGGTATTATAAATGCAATTATCTTCTCAAAGGTATCTTTATTTTCTTTGAGAAACTTCTTAGCGAGGATTTCGACAGCTTCTGGTGAAGTTCTTTGAGAAATGCCGACTGCTAAAACTTTTTCGCTTAACACTAAGATATCTCCGCCCTCTATTGGATAAGGGTAATCTTTCTCGTAATACAATGGGGTGCCCTCAAATTTTTTGTTGTATTTTATGACATATTCCATAAGCATGACTTCTCTTCTTCTTGCTGAGGTTTTCATTCTGTTCACACAGGCACCTTTTCCCAAAATCGCCACAGGATCCCTTTGAAAATATAGGTTTGGCATGGGAGGAAGGAAAAAAGGTAATTCTATATCCGCTCTTCTAACCCTCAAGGAGAAGATGTTCCTGTTTATTTCTAGTTCATCAGAACGTATACCTGATATTATAGTATTTACCATTTCTTTGGTATCTAGGGAAAACAAATAATCTTTTAAAAGAGCATAAATGAAGCTATTGTATATTTCTGAGAATTGTAAAAACTCTTCAACAAATTTTTCTTTTAAATCCAAATCATTAAGCGTTTCTGTCAACAATTCAGTAAGATATAAAACTTCTACACCGTTGTCTCTCAAAACATTTGCAAAGTAATCATGTTCTTCTTGAGCTTTATACAAAAAAGGAATGTCGTCAAATAACAGATCAGAAAGATAATGAGGAGATAAATTTTCTAACTCTTTTCCCGGTCTGTGTAGAAGGATTTTTTCTAATTTTCCGATTTCTGAATACACCGATAAATTCATAACTTTTAAGCACCAACCTTTTGCTTTCTAATATTATACAACAAAATATCTTTTAAAAAATCTCATAGCTTTGTAAAAGTGTCGGGGCGTTCAAAGTGTCAAGCGCTTTTTCTAAAAGTATGCCTTCCCTTTGAGGATATTTATAACCATAACTAGCTTTTAAACACGTAGACACGAATTGAGTAGCCCTGTCTATTGCCATCGGTACACTGTCTCCGTTTAAAAGACTACCAACGATAACACTTGCAAACGAGTCCCCTGTACCAGGATATAAAGCTCTTATGTAGTTATTGGTGATTTTCCAAAATCTATTATTTGCCCTTTCATAAGCTAATACCCCTATTTTCGATTTAGATTCATCAGGAACACTTGTTATAATAACGACTTCTGGGCCCATGTCTGACAAACGTTTTAACCAGCTTTTCAACATTTCTTCACTAATATTTTGATCGTACTTCTCATCCAAAAGAAAACAGGCTTCTGTAAAATTTGGGGTTATCACATGAGATTTGGAAATTAATTTTTTCATCTCTTTGACCATGCCTTCTGTAATGGTAGCATAAAGTTTCCCATCATCCCCCATTACTGGATCAACGACTACAAGTGTTTCATTTTTCTGTGAAAAATATTGTATAAATTCCATTACAATATCAATTTGTTTTTCTGAACCTAAAAAACCACTATAAATTGCATCAAAACTTAGGTCTAATTTTTTCCAATGTGCCATGATGTCTTTCATATTGTCTGTTAGATCGATAAAAGTATAATCCTTAAATCCTCCGGTATGCGTTGATAGTATTGCGGTGGGAATTGGACAGACTTGAATCTTCATAGAAGACAATATAGGAATTACAACGGTTAAAGAAGCTTTTCCAAACCCAGAAAGGTCATGAATTGCCGCAACTCTTTTGATGGGTTTCTCTTTCAAATACATCATTCCTTTCCCCTAAGATAAGATGATAAACTCCTTAGCTATTTCTGCACCAAGCTTGGCGTTGTTGTAGACTAATTCGATATTTGCTTTTAAACTTTCCCCTTTTGTTAATTCGTTTATTTTTGAAAGTAGAAAGGGAGTTAATTCTTTACCCTTTATTTTTTGTTTTTTAGCCTCTTCTATTGCGTTGTCTATTGTTTTATTTATTTCTTTAAAATCCATTGAGTAATCTTTTGGAATAGGATTTGCAATAAAGATACCTCCTTGTAAACCCAAGTCCCACTTTGCCTTCATTATATGTGCAATTTCTTTTGGGGTTTCTACTCTATAAGGTACATTTATCCCACTTTCCCTCGAAAAAAAGCATGGAAGTTCGTCCGTTTGATAGCCGATCACTGGAACACCGAAAGTTTCGAGATATTCTTTGGTTAATTGAAGATCTAATATAGCTTTAGGTCCAGCAGATATCACCGCAACGTTTGTTTTTGCAAGCTCTTGGAGATCTGCAGAAATATCAAACGTTTCTTGAGCGTTTCTATGTACACCGCCTATTCCTCCTGTTACAAAAACCTTTATTCCAGCAAGTTCAGCTATTATCATGGTTGCTGCAACCGTTGTAGCGGCGTTAAAACCTTTTGCAAGGATAATAGGGAGATCCATTCTACTTGCTTTCAATATGTTTTTAGAAATAGCCATAAACTCTATCTCTTCTTCTGATAATCCTACTTTCATTGTACCATCTATTATTGCGATAGTTGCTGGAACTGCTCCCCTTTCTCTTATTATTTCTTCAACATTTTTTGCCACTTCAACATTTTGTGGGTAAGGCATTCCATGTGAAATGATAGTTGATTCCAAGGCAACTATAGCTTTATTTTCTTTCATAGCTTGGTAGATTTCTTCTTTTATTTCTAAATATGGGGTTGTATTCATATTAGTTTTCCTCCAAAAGTTGTTGTTCTTTTATTGTTTTAGGAACTTAATTTAGCGCCCCTTCGCCCCGCTCCCCGCCCATTAGGATAAAAGGTCGTTACCCTTCGCCCCGCTCCTCGCCTATTAGGATAAGAGGTCGTCGTTACCCTTCGCCCCGCAACCTGCCCTTCTAAGGAAGGGACCTGCGGTCCCTAGCTCCGCTCCTCACCCCAAAAATTTTGCAAGATAACTCATCTGCTACTGTTTTTGGACTTTTTAGGGTAATTCGAGCGGCTTTTATTCCGTATTCAATGCTTTTTTCTATATCAGCATCGTTGTAAATACCGTAGATAAATCCTGAGGTGAAAGCATCTCCGGCACCATTAGCATCGATTATTTCGGAATCTTTAACTTTCTCTACAGAAAAGAACTCTGTTTTTTTAAGTTGATTGTTGAAAAAAAGAACCCCCTCTTCTCCGTTTGTTATGATTAAATTAAAAATATTGGGGAATTCTTCAGAAAAAATCTTCTGGATACTTTTATAATCTGAAAAATTCAAGTTTTCTTGCTCAATTAAGGATTTCAATTCTGAAAAGTTGAGAGTTAGATAATCTATTTTTCCAATTATATTTTTTAATTTTTTTACCTTTTGATTTGATACTGCGTTAAAAACTGTGCAAACATCGGTATTTTCAAGTATTTTAAGTGTATATTCTATTACCTGGGGTTCTAAATTTGCTTCAAGAAAGACTATTTTTGAATGGAGTAACGTATCTTTATGTTTTTCTATATAATTTACATTTATCTCTTTAATAATTTCCATGTCTGAAATGGAAACCAACATATCTTTTTTTTGGTCTAAAATTGCAAGGTAAACTCCAGTACGGTAATTATCAGAAATCTTGATAAAATTAGTATTTATCTTTAGGGTATTTAGTTCAGCTAAAATTATTTCACCAAATACATCGTTCCCAACTACGCCAAACAAATTAACAGGCACTTCTAATTTGCATAAATTGTGTGCAACGTTCCTAGATACACCACCAGAGGAATAAAAAATACGTCCAGGGTTTGAAGTCTTTAGAGATAATTTTTGGTAAGAGGATCCTTTAAAATCTATATTTATTCCTCCAATTATTGATACAGACATGCCACTTCTCCTCAAATGTTTTTAGGATTGAACACTTTTCCAAGCTCTTCACAGCTTTTTCGCAAATTTTTCTCTTCTTGAATATCAAGCGGTGTGAATTCGTCTGCTGCTTGTATTAACCATTCTAAAAGGTTAATGTGGCTAGAACATAAGATAGAGGTTATTGGCTTAGTAAGAGAAAATCTTATCGTTGTCTTAACTTCTTCATAACTTTCAGAAGGGATATAAAGAAGGTCCGATATACCTTTTTCTGAATTTACCTTCGTTATCTTTTTTATAAGACTTTGTTTGCTTATTATGCCAGTACCTTTTTCCTTGGCTTTGGAAATTACTTTTCTTCCATAACCAGTGTACCAGTTCATCCAGTCTAAGGGGAAGGTAATCGAATCAAAATCGTAACTTTCTAAAAGTTTTAAGGCTATTCTTTCTTTGTTTGTTGAAAAACCTATGTACTTTACTAAGCCCAAATTTTTAGCGGCAAAGAACCCCTCCAGAGCGCCTTCAGGTCCTAGAATTCTATGAATACCTTCTTGAGTATTTACAATAATTTGAATCAAATCTAAATATTGAAGATTGAATTTAGCTAAGAGTTCTTTTATGTCCTGTTGTATCTCATCACTGCTTTTGGAGTAAGATCTGCCTGCAATAAAAAGTTTATCCCTATACAGATTTATTGGAAAAATGGCCGTCACGTCTTTAGGTTCGAATGTAGGAGAAATTTCAAAAAAGTTTACACCACCTAGAATAAACTTTTCTAAAAACCTTTTAATTTCGTAAGTATCCTCACTTACCAAAAGCTTTTCCAAATCCAAACCTATTATAGAGAGTTCTTCTTGGGTTTTACCCAACATTCTTCTCTCCATTTCTTGTTCCTCCTTTCAATAGTACCCCCTGGAAGGTGATCAATACTTAAAAGAAGATATGAGAAATTGCACATTCAATTATACCATAAAAAATTAATACCATAGAAAATTAGCGTTTAGGGGTAATTAAAGGTAATTAAGTACGATTATAGCCGATTAGAAGGTTGTTTTTCGATTTTGGAATTATACCTCTTACTGGTATAATGTATAGGAATAAAATTTTTCGGCTTATCCAGTATGAGGTTTTTTTCACAAACTATATAAAGTGGAGGGATTGTTGTGAAGAAATTTGTTTCGACTTTTATTGTTCTTCTAGTAATTTGGCTGTTTTTGACTTCTTTTAACCTTTCTGAATTGATCGTAGGGTTGTTAGTTTCAATTGTTTTAGCAGGAGTCATTTCAGGTCTTGTGGATTATGAATTAGATCTTTCTGTTGTTTACAAACTACCTTTATTTGTGGTTGTATACGTACCTGTTTTTGTGTACAAAATGTTTTTATCAAATATCGATGTTGCAAGGAGGGTTTTGACACCAAAAATACCTTTAAACCCAGGTTTTGTGAAAATCCCTGTTGATTTGAAGGGAAATGTTGGCAAGTTAACTTTAGCTAATTCCATTACTTTAACCCCTGGGACACTAGCAATAGATGCCGATGAAGAAAACCTATACATTCATTGGATAGATATAAAGGGTAAAAACGAAGAAGATTACAAAAAGTACGTGACGGGGACTTTCGAAAAAATTTTGAGGAGGATATACAAATGATCGAAATTATCGTGTTTAGTTTGATTGGAATAGGTATATTTTTTTCTGTCTTGAGAATGATAATTGGTCCTGAAGTAACCGATAGAATCGTTTCTTTGGATACAATGAACGTTATGATCACAGGAATTATTGTTTTGCTATCACATATTTTTAAAAATGAAATTTATTTGGATATTGCAATAGTTTATGGAGTGCTATCCTTTTTGGAAACGGTTGTTCTTTCAAGATATTTGGAGGCGAAAAAATGAAGGTGATCGGAGATGTTTTAATAATTATTGGAGGAATTTTCTATCTGTTGGGAGGTTTGGGAATATTCAGAATGCCGGATGTTTTCAATAGAATACAGGCAGGTACAAAAGCCACTACTTTAGGTGCGTTTTCTTTAATTTTAGGAGTTGGATTTTTAAACCCTTCGTGGTTTTTGAAGTCACTAATCTTAGTTGTTTTTATGACCATCACTAATCCCGTTGGGAGTTCCGTTTTAGCTCGCGCCTCCTACTTACATGGTGCAAGAATAGCAAAATTACAAAAAGATGACTTAAAAGGTTTGTATGAAAAAGAGGAGATGAGTCAAGATGATTGAAACAATTGGTGTAATCATTGGTTTTATAATGATCCTCTTCGCTTTGATGGCTATTGAATCGAAAAAGTTGTTAAATTCCATTGTTTTTTTATCTATAACGTCTTTGCTCTCAGTTGTGGAATTCATAATCATGAAAGCTCCAGATGTTGCTATAACTCAAGCTGTTATAGGTTCTGGTTTGATGACCTCGCTTTTCGTATTTACATTGATGACTATGAAGAAGAGTGGTGAGAAATAATGAAGAAGTTTATCTCAGCTTTATTAACGTTTGCTTTAGCCTTTTTTATTTTTTCATTACTGTACGATTCAGAAAGTTTCTTTCCAAAGTACGGTGAGACAGATTTAAATAATACCGTTTCACAAAAATATATAGAAAAGAACGTAGATGAAACCAGACCTTCACCGGAAACAGGATCGGCTAATATTGTTACTTCTGTAGTTGTTAATTATAGAGGATTTGACACCTTAGGAGAATTAACCGTCCTTTTCATTTCGGCAATGGGGGTAGCCTTGCTTTTAAATGTAGGAAAAGAAAGGATTATCTTTCGAGTAAAACCAAATTTCATTCTCAAAGCTGGTGTTCGAATTATAACAGGCATTATATTGATCGTTGGAATATATATATTCATTCATGGTCATTTAACTCCGGGTGGAGGATTTCCGGGTGGTGCAATGATAGCCTCATCGGTTTTATTGATGTACATAAGCGATGATAAATTTAAAGAGAAGATGAAAGCCTTCAACGTACTTGAAGGCACCTCGGGAGTTTTGGTTATAGTCTTAGGGTTAATAGGGCTTTTTGCTTTTAATTCATTTTTATACAACTTTTTGCCTTCGGGCGAGATTGGTCAACTTTTCAGCGCAGGATTAACACCTATACTATACGTTTTGATAGGTTTAAAAGTTGGTTCTGAATTGTCAAATATCATTGGCAACTTTTTAACACAGGGGGGAGAAAAATGATTCAGTATTTATTTTTAGTGCTACTTTTTGTTGGAATCTACGGCTTACTCTCATCGAAGAATTTGATTAAGATGCTTATTTCACTGAACCTTTTAGAATTAGGTTTGAATTTATTCATTATATCTATTGGATACGTTAAAGGTGGTAACGCACCAATTATAACGCTTGAATCTGTTTCAAATTATGTTGATCCACTCCCTCAAGCGTTGGTGTTAACTGCGATTGTTATCGGTTTTGGAACTACTGCTTTAGGCTTGGCTTTTATTAGAAAAGTATACTTTGAAAAAGGGTCTATCGAAATAGACGAAATTAGAGGTGGTTCAGATGATTAATCCTGTACTTTTAATAGTTATCCCTTTACTTCTAGCGTTCGTTGGGGTAATGTTTAAAAGCTTTTCGAAATCTCTTTTGTTTTTTGGTTTGGTTTTAAACACCATCTTTGCTTTTTTTGCACAAAAAGGAAGTTACGAACTTGGAGGTTGGCAACCACCATTTGGTATCAACTTGTTGGTAGATAATTATTCTTTATTCGGGATAGTATTAATTAATGTTTTGTTTCTCGTTTCTTCTCTGATTGGGATGAAGAAGATTGGAAAATATTCATTGCCTTTGTTAATTGCTTTAGCTGGACTCAATGGAATGGTGTTAACTAACGATTTATTTAACTTCTACGTTTTCTTTGAAATAGCCACCATTTCAGCTTATATAATATCAACGTTACATGGAAAGTACCATCAAACGTTTAATTATTTGGTATTAGGTTCCGTGGGATCTAGTTTATATTTACTTGGAATAATTATTGTATATGCCGTTGTTGGAAGTCTTAACATGTCTGATTTGTCCGTTCACTTTTCAGGACTTTCACAAAATATTCAACTGATAGTTTCCATTTTAATTTTTTCAGGTTTAGCGGTTGAGGCAAAACTTATACCTTTTAATAGTTGGGTTAGAGGTATTTATTCTAATGTAAACACCTTGACTGCCCCATTATTTTCTGCTGTCTATGCATCAACGATTTTTTTGGTATTTGGAAGGTTTTTTTCCAATTTAATTACCGTTAGCGGGCCTTTGTTTAATATATTTATCGCAATTACTTTCATTACCTTTATCTTTGCCGAAGCTTCTGCCACAGCTACAAAGAATATGAGAGAAATACTTACTTTCTCAAGTATTGGACAGGCAGGATTAATTACTGGACTATTTTTAATAGGTGGGGGGTACGCAGCTGTTTTACAACTAATAAATAATGCCTTTGCTAAGTTAGTGATGTTTTCTACAGCCGCGAACGTTTATGAGAATAATTCAAGTGATTCTATCGATAAAGCTGCTGGAATATTTAGAAAGTATCCTCTAGTAGGTTTTGGATTTACAGTTTCTGCTTTGTCTTTGATTGGTCTTCCTTTGTTCTACGGTTTTTATGCAAAATTCAACATTATAAACACTGCTTTTAATACCAACTGGATTATTCCATTAGTAATATTGTTGGGAAGTTTGTTGGAAGGTGTTTATTATATAAGGATGCTAGTCAAACTATGGGTACCAGGTGAAGAACACGAGGAAGCAACTGAAAAATTAACAACCAAATTTTCGATGAACAAGCTATTTGTCATAAGTGTCGTAGCGGTAGTTGTTGGGTTCTTATTCATTATGGGAGGAATCTACCCAGAATTATTTGGAGATTTTGTGCAGAACGTATCAACACCTTTGAAGGAATCCTTATCTTATTTATCAGTGGGAGTGATGTAGATGGCATTAAACTCTCTGTTAATTACAGGTTTGTTGTTATCGGTTTTGACTTTTTTCTTGACAAAGATAAACAAAAAGTTGGGTAGTTACTTTACCATTTTTTCAACGTTGTTTGTATTGGTATTTTTGTTTGGATATATGAACGATGTTGGAACAGTATTTAACCTTTGGTCTTTTGGAGGATTTTCATTGCAATTGGTGAGTTCTAATTATGGTTGGTTCTTTTCCATAATAATGGTTTTAACTTATTTTCTTGTGTCTTTTTTTAATCCCTATTGGGTAGAAAAAATGGTTAATCCGGCTTCATACAATATGCTCTACGTGTTTTCTGTAGTTTCTACGTTGGGGGTGTTCTTTGCCAAGGATTTCCTTACGTTATTTATATTTTGGGAGATGGTAGTTTGGTCTTCTTTGTTTATAATCCCCCTTGGTAAATCAAGGAAGGCCTCTGTAGTTTATTATGCAATCAGCACGGTCGGTTCTTTCTCAATGTTTTTTGCAATAATGTATTTATATTCACTGTTTCAAACCTTTGATATAAAAAGTATTTCACAGAATTTAATTAGCAGTCCCAATACGGCTGTAATGGCTTATTTTGTAATTATTATCGCGGGACTTGCAAAACTAGGAATTTTCCCATTTCACACGTGGCTCCCCATTGCCCATGGGAACGCTCCTCACACTTTTTCTCCAGTTCTTTCGGGAGGATTAGTTAAAATGGGGGCATTTATAGCGTTGTTGGTTAGTGCAATTATACCCACTTCGCAGATTTTTTCTAACCACATTCATATAATCGGTGTCCCTTATGAAAATTATATAATTATGGTTTTGGGAGCAATAAGCATTATAGTTGGCACCCTTATGGCAATAAAACAAGAAGACGCTAAAAGATTGATAGCTTATTCTACCGTCGCGAATGGAGGATACATATTGATAGGTATCTCGCTTTTAGATCAAGTAGGATTCGCGGGTGGAATGATGCACATCTTCAATCATGCAATGGCATCAGCCGCTATGTTTTTAACTATCGGAGCGGTAGCCTATAGAACGGGTACCACAAATATGAGCGAACTGGGTGGGATGATTAAAAAGATGCCTGTAACCTTTGCCGCTTACTTGATTGCCATAATTTCCATTGCCGGGATACCACCCACCAGTGGATTTGCGTCAAAATGGCTGATCTTTCAAGGTTTAGCGAGCAAAGGACTTATGTTTATAGCTTTTGCCACCTTTTTTGGAAGCATAGGGTCTTTCATGTACGTTTTTAGACCTCTTGCTACAGTATTTTTAGGTCAATTATCACCTAAACACAACGATGTGAAAGAAGTTCCCTTTATGATGCAAATCCCTATGCTTGTGATGTCCTTACTGACAATATATTTTGGTGTGTTTCCTTCTCAAATGTTAGGATTTATTTCGAAAATTCAGGCTTCTTTGAATATTGTTCCAATCAGTGTAGAAGGCTCAAAAATATATTCCTTTAGTGGCATGTGGGATTCTTTAGTGATTACAGCCGTCTTCGTAATAGGTTTCATTATAGCCGCTTTAATTTTTTACACACATAAAAATGCTCGGCCCGTTGATCAAATGAACACTTACACTGCTGGCGAATTTATATACGATCCTGAATCTTATCATTATGCCAAAAACTATTACGCTCCTTTTGAAAGATTGTATAAAAATCATCCATCAGTGGAAAAATTTTATGATGCCATAGCTTTAAGAGTAAACGAGTTTGGCCGTCTTGTCAGAAGTTGGTTCTTTTCTTCAAACGCTTCTGTAGGTGTGTTTTGGATCTCTGTGATAATAACAATAGCCTTTTTCTGGGGTGATAAAATATGAGTTATTTGATAGCCTTGATGATAGTTTTCATCGGATTTTTATGGCAAGTATCTCTTGATGGTATTCAAAGAAAAGTTACGGCTAAAGTTCATAGAAGAGTAGGACCACCATGGTATCAAACTTTTATGGATATTTTCAAAGCTCTATCAAAATCATCTATAACACATGGTTTTATTTATGATTTTGGTGTGATGATGGCTTTGGGAGGAACTATTGCCACTTTTATGTTTTTACCTTTTGGCGATATCGTGGCTTTTAATGGCCTTGATAATTTCTTTGTAGTTGTCTATTTATTAGCAATAGGTTCTCTTGGGATGGCCATGAGTGCTTCCGGTTCTGGAAACGCCTGGGCAGGAATAGGTATTATGAGGGCGTTGACCCAGATGGTTGCTTATGAAGTCCCATTTATGATAGTTGTATTCGGCATGATACACGTTTATGGTACTTCTTCACTCAGTGAATTGGCACAGATACAACAAATGAATGGGATTTTCGGATGGCATATTTTTACTATGCCCTTAGGAGCTATAGTAGCTTTTATATCCTTACTTGGTATGCTTAACAAGGTCCCATTTGATACGCCCATAGCACCAGCAGAAATAGCTTCTGGACCTATGGTTGAGTATGGAGGAAAACATTTCGGTATGTTGATGCTACAACACGAGTTTGCAACGTTAGTTGAAGTCGGTTTGTTCGTGAACCTATTTTTAGGAGGAGGAAATTTAATTGAATACTTAATAAAATACTTTTTTGTTTATACCTTAGTTACAGTGATATATGCTGTTTCGGCTCGTTTTAGAATAGAGAATGTTGTAACATTCTTCTACGGAGTTCCAATAGTGCTATCACTAGTTCAAGCTGCGATAGTAATTTTTACAGGACTGGGGGTGAACGTATGACAAATGAAGAGAAAATAGAACAGATGAACATCTTTGAAGAAGATTTAAACGATACTATAACTTTTTGGGAAAAGATAAAGAACATCTTCAGAGGTAAATCTTTATGGATGCTTCATTATTGCACAGGTTGTGGTGCGGTAGAACTTCCGCCAACTATGACAGCTAGATTCGATATGGAAAGATTGGGTATGGGTCCTATGGCAACGCCTCGTCAAGCGGATGTTCTACTTATAACAGGTTATCTAAGCGTTAAAACTTTAAGAAGAGTTATATACACTTATGAACAAATGATGACTCCAAAATATCTTGTGGGCTTTGGGTCTTGTACTTTAAACGGAGGAATATACTATGATTCCTATGCAGTGATCAACAGGTTAGATTATTATCTTCCAGTTGATCTTTACCTTGCCGGATGTATGCCAAGGCCTGAGGCTATAATGAATACTTTTAAAACTCTTGAGAACATGATAACAAAAGGTGAAGCCAATGGATGGAAAAAATATGTTGAAAATTACGATTGGTATCGAAATAACCAAATCCGTTCTTTAGGGGAGGTGTATGTAAAGGATGAATTTCACGAATGATACCAAAGAATTGATAAGTATTCTTGAAAAAAGTTTAGATATAAAAGATTTCACAACACCAAAGAAAAATGAAATAAGCATAGTTGTTGATCAAAATAATGTACCAACAATATTGACCTATTTAAAGGACAAAGGTTGGAAACAGTTGAGCATGATAACCTGTGTCGATTGGATTGAAGAAAACAAATTTGAGTTAGTTTATGTCCTCTTCAATTGGACAAATGGGATTACTTTTTTAGTAAAAACAAAGATAGAAAGAGAAAACCCCGAATATATAAGCATCATAGATATTTTCCCTGGTGCCAGATACTACGAAAGGGATATCCATGAGTTCTTTGGTGTGAAGTTTGAAGGTAATTCAGATTCTGAAAAACCGTTGTTCTTAGAATTATGGGACGATAAACCACCTATGAGAAAAGATTTTGATCCGTTAGAGTATTCTAAGCGTAAATTTCCTGATAGAAAGTATGATGTGGAACTTTCCAAAAACGTTGTGAAAGAAGTCATAAAAGAAGGTGGAATAAATGAAAGAACTTAAATTATACTTGGGGCCAAATCATCCGGGAATGCACGGGAATTTCAGCGTACATATGTATGTTGATGGAGATACCATCGTCAGGGCAAGGCCTATGCCTGGTATGTTGCATAGAGGATTTGAAAAACTTATGGAAAGAAGACTTTGGATGAATAACCTTGCGCTCATACCAAGGATTTGTGTACCAGAACCTGACATTAATGAGATGGTTTACGCCATGGCGATAGAGGAATTAACAGGAATTGAAGTCCCTGAAAAAGCTCATTGGATAAGGATGATAATCTTAGAGCTAGCAAGAATCGCAAATCATCTAATGTCCCTTGGAGGAATAGGAGGACCTGTGGGACTCTACACTGGACCCAATTGGGGACTCGCAGATAGAGATCTTATATTGGATATCTTTGAAGAGATAACGGGGGCAAGAGTTTACCATATGTATATCGTACCAGGTGGCGTAAGAAAGGATTTGAGTGAGGAAACTATCGAAAAGATAAAGAGTTTTCTCGATTATTTAGAAAATCGACTTCCAGAATATGAAGATTTGATTCTCAAGAATTCCCTCTTTCAGAGAAGAACCAAAGATAAATTGTTGTTACCTGCAGAGGTTGTTTGGGAGTTGGGAGTTACTGGAATAGGTATGAGATCGGCTGTGGGAGAAGCATACGATATTAGAAAAGTAGACCCGTATGCAAGGTATGACCAAGTAGAATTTTATGTCCCAACCGCAAACTATTCAGATGGATATACAAGGGTTTATTTCAAATACCTCGAAACCTATCAGAGCATAAAAATAATAAGACAGGTAATTGAAAAAATGCCCAAAAAAGGTAAAGTATGGAACAAAATATCTAGTGGGAATGCCTTAAGATGGCGTGTTCCAAAAGGTCAAGTTTACACTCATATCGAATGCACGAGAGGAGAATATGGTTATTATATGGTTTCAGAAGGAGAAGATAAACCTTATAGAGTTGCTGTTAGGGGGGCATCCTATCCACAAGGTTTATTGGGGGTAGAAAAATATTTGCCCGGTACGAGGATAGAGGATGCAGCGCTTTGGATGGAAACAATGGGGGTATGTCCTCCAGAAATAGACAGATAAAAAATAAAAGAAGAGGTGAATATGATGAATACACCTGAAAAAAGCTTTTTTGCTCCAGCAAGGGCCTGGAAATACCTTACGAAAAAGCCTGTTAGTGTTCCTATGGAAGATATCTTAATAACACCTCGAGAGGCTTCGGATAGATATAGAGGTTTTCATATAAACGATTGGGAAAAATGTATCGGTTGCGGTACTTGTTCAAAAATATGTCCAACAGATGCTATAACTATGATAGAGTTCGAAGAACTCCCAGATGTAGAAGGTTCTAAACCACAAAGGCCTGCTATAGATTATGGAAGATGCAGCTTTTGTGGTTTATGTGTAGATATATGCACCACTGGTTCGTTACAGATGACCAAAGAATATGTGCATATATCTAAAGATCCAAATACCTTCTTTTTTATCCCCACAGAGGAAGGAATCCATGGAATTAAAAAACCACTAGGTTATGTTAGAGATGAAGATTCAGACTTACTTGACTTAGAAAGAGAAGAGATGGAAATTGATCCACCAGAAATTAGAAAAGCCTCTTTCATCGAGATGGTTAAAGGATTTTCAAAAGAACAGGCTGTAAAAGAGGCTTCAAGATGTGTGGAATGTAATATTTGTGAAAAGACATGTCCAGCACATATGAACATAGCAGATTACATAAAAGATATATATACAGATGATCTTCAAACGGGTTTGAAAGATCTTTATAAAACAAATCCTTTGCCCGCGGTATGCGGTAGAATTTGTACTCATCGATGTGAAACAGCTTGTACCATAGGTCACAGAGGAGAACCTATAGCCATAAGATGGTTGAAAAGATATATAGTGGATAACGTTCCACAGGATAAATATCCAGAGATTTTAGATCAGGAAATTATAAAAAAGGCTAACGCTAAGGTTGCCATCGTTGGAGCTGGACCTGCCGGACTTTCTGCAGCTTATTTCTTGTCTTTAATGGGATATGAAATAACTGTTTATGAGGAAAAGAACAGGCCAGGCGGTGTTCTTAATTATGGAGGTCCTGCTTATAGACTTCCAGACACGGCTTTTGAGCAAGATGTAAATTACATAAAATCACTGGGAGTAAAGATAATAACGAATACAAAAGTTGGAAAGGATATCACTTTAGAAGAATTAAAAGCAAAAAACGATGTAATATTTGTTTCAACTGGATTCAACAAAGGTAGAAAGCTTCCCATCGAAGGATCTGATCATGAAAAAGTCTTTGATTCTTTGACAATTTTAGAAGAAATGAAAAATTATGTCAGAGGAGAAGGCCCAAAACCATATATACCGAAATCCCTTGTGGTAATAGGGGGAGGAAATGTTGCCATGGATGTTGCAAGGTCCATGCTCAGACTCCAAAACATGGAATATAATAAATCTGAAGTACATGTCCTCAGTTTAGAGAGAAACTTTGATGAGATGCCTGCCGATGAAGACGAGATTGTTGAAGGCGGAGAAGAAGGGGTAATTTTCCATCCAGGATGGGGTCCCGTGAAAGTAATAGTTGAAAATGGAGAAGTGAAAGGTGTGTTATTTAGGAAATGTGTGGAAGTATTCGACGAAAACGGAAGATTCAATCCAAAATACGATGAAAATAACACTATTACGATAAATGCGGATATGGTGGTAATGACTGTTGGACAGGCTCCGGATTACAGCTATTTGCCGGAAGAGATCCAAAATAACATGAAGATAGAAAGAGGAAGGATAAAAACAAACGAGTACGGTCAAGTGGAAGGTGTACCATGGTTGTTTGCAGGTGGCGATATAGTGCATGGGCCAGATGTAATTCATGGAGTTGCAGATGGGCACAAAGCGGCTCAAGGAATAGACCAATATATAATGGACAAACAATTTTCAAAATAAAAAAGGGGGAGTTTAGCAACTCCCCTCTTTTTAAGATAATAATTGAATTAAAAATAATACTATAAGAGAAATAATTCCAGAAATCATAGGTGTTCCTACCCAACCAAATATTACTTTCATTATCGTGCCTGTATCAAAAGTTCTAGTACCTGTTGCTATTCCAACACCCACAATAGCACCTATTGTAGCCTGTGCAGCACTGACGGGGACACCAATTAAAGAGTAGATCCACAAGGTAACCCCTGTTCCCAAAATCGATACAGATGATGAAAAATGGTCCAATTCAACAATTCCTTTCCCTACGGTATACAAAACCTTTTTGTTAGTAGTTAAAATTCCAACTGCTATTGATAAACCACCTATAATAAGTAAAAAGCTAGGAGTAAGTAAAACGTCTGCAAATACTCCAGTAACGTTTGCAACGTTGTTTGCACCTAATGAGTATGCACTATAAAAAATAGCGATCCATGTTAGTACTTTTAAGAACCTATCTTGGGCTGTAATCCCCAAAAATTTTCTAAACATTAGGGCCAAAAGTTTATATAATATAAAAGCAAAGATTAAGGCACCAATAGGTGTAAGTATCCATGAAATGAAAATTCTTGTTAAAATGAGTGAATTGAATGTCCCTTTTAGAATACTTAAACCGATCAGAGCTCCCACAACAGCCTGGGTAGCAGATGCGGGAAGCCCAAAGAAACTCATAAATATCATCGCTAAAAAAGCACAAAATAAGGCTAATGACAGTAGTTCAATATTTAAATTGGTCAAAGCCCCCAAAGTGTTTAATCCATTTATACCTCCAACAACCGAACCGACAAAAACAAAAAATGCAGATACAATAATAGCTTTTTTGTATGAAACCAGTCCAGAAGTTACAGCTGGTCCAAATATATTGGAAGAATTGTTGGAGCCTAAGGACCATCCTAACAAAATAGCTGGAATTAAATAAAATAAAAGCATATTAAAAATATTCCCCCATTTTATTGAAAATATTTAAAAAATTAAAGCCCATTTTTACCTTATTGGCAATCATAGGCTTTTCTCAGAAGAGATTTTTCTATTTTAGCACCAATTTTAATAGATGTCAATGATTAGAAAAATCAAAATAAGAGGAAGTAAATTTAGAAATTGTTAATTTATTTTTTACTAGAGAAAGATTATCCTATGGTATAATAACTTCGTATTCGTTATTCATCTGTTGAACCATTACAGGGAGGAAAAACTTTGGGCATTCGTAAAAGAACAGTTCTATTCTTTATTATCTCGATTTTGGCGGTATTAACGTTTTCGTCTTATTCTATTGTGGAACATCAAATTCAAAGTAACGAAACATTATATAGTATTTCAATTGAATACAATGTATCCATTTCAACTATTTTGGATTGGAATTCTAATTTATCTCCCAACAATTTAAAAATTGGACAAGTAATATTAATTCCTCAACCGGAAGGGTATATCTATGAAGTCAAAGAGGGAGATAACCTAACTTATATTGCTAAATTATTTTTCACTAGTGTTTCTGATATAGTTAAAGCAAACAACCTCGATACGACAACTATTTTTGTAAATCAAAAACTTTTTATCCCTAAAAGTGTTGTAGGAAAAGGTTTCAATAACGAAAGAAATATAATATGGCCGGTTTATGGCACTATTTCTTCTCTTTATGGATATAGGGTTCACCCTATAACTAAAGAGTATTCTTTTCATAAAGGAATCGATCTTGCGGCACCTATGGGCACACCCGTTTTTTGTGTTGAAACGGGAAAAGTGAAGTTCGTTGGCGAAAACGGAGGATATGGTTTGATGGTTGAAATAGAGTCTTCAAATGGTTCTTATGTTTACGGTCATCTTTCTAAAATAAATGTGTATGAGGGCCAATATGTCGAAAAAGGCGAAATGATAGCAAGAGTGGGAAATTCAGGTTTAAGTACAGGTCCTCACCTTCACTTCGAAGTTAAAAAAGCTGATACAAATTACGACCCGTTAGTATTCCTGCCTTCTAGTAATAGAATTTATGTGTTGGATAACACAGAAAACGAATATGGCTTAGGTGGAAATTGATTCTAATTCATCAAATTTGACACAATGCGTTCCATGTCTTATATGTATCTTCTAATATGTATCTCTCTTTCGCTAATGCATAGCTTATTTTGTTTTTAATCGCTAATTTGTACCCTTCATTCAAAGATATGATCGATACCTTTCTCAGTTCTTCAACCCCTTCAAAATCCCTGTCATCTCCGGCTGAATCGGAAATAACAAGCGTTTTTCCTATATCACCCATTTTTTCATAACCGCTGGTATGATAATATATCGCTTGGTATATATCATCGTCAATATGGAATTTCCTTGCCAAAAATTCCGCACTTACCTTTCCGTGCAAGAGAATGGGGCGATTTTTATCGAATTTATCGAGGTGAATTTTATAAAACGCTGCCAATTTGATTAATCGGTTTGGTTCAACATCTCGAAATAAATCGTGTCCTAACGCTGCAATTTCAACTTTTCCTTCTGGAAGTCTGTGGATTTGGGCTAATTTTTTTGAGAAATTAACAACATTGTAGATATGTTCTAATCTTTTTTTAGACTTAATAGTTATTTTTAAATACTTTTTTAATTCTTCTATAGTGCTGGTTAATTCCAAATTATATCCTCCTAACTATGTGGTAATAATCTCTTTAGAAACTCTAAAACTTGCTTTAGCGCTCCTTCTCCTAAAAAATTGAGTAGTCTTCCTTTTCAATCTCTAAACCATAATTAAGTTCGATGTCATCCTCTATTTGTTCGATAAGATTTAGTAAGTAATCTCTACTTTGACTTAACGACGATACGAATATTCCCAAGTAATTTTTCGAGTCGTTATAATTTCCTTCTAGAGCAGATACATTGTACTTTTTTCTTAGTGAGTTTATCAGTGTTTTCACTACCGATCTTTTGTCTTTCAAAGAGCTGATTCCGAATAACCTAATTTTCAATTCTAATTTGATGCAGAACATTTTAACTCCCTCACCATTTTTTGAATTCAATTTTATCTTCTATGTACTCTTCAAAACGGGCTAATACGAATAACAGATCAGATAATCGATTTACATATTTTTTTAATGGTTCCGATAACGGTTCTTTTTTATCTAAAGCGATAATTCGTCTTTCTGCTCTTCGTGCTATTGTTCTACAAATGTCTAATTTTGCAGATTGTATGGTCTTTCCCGGCATTACGAAGCCTTTTAGATTCAACCTGTTTTCAAATTCATAAACATAATTCGTAATTTTAAGTGCATCTTCTTCTTGAATAGGATATTTATATTTTTGGCTTTTGGAAGCTAGCTCTCCTGCTACTTTGAATAAATTATTCTGTACTTCGTTTATTATTTTTTTTACTTCATGAGATTTTAGATAATAATTTGCTTCTGAAAGAAATGAGTTTAATTCATCTACGGTACCGTAAGCTTCCACTCTTATGTCGTCTTTTGATACTCTTTCTCCACTCCAAAGAGAGGTTTCACCCTTATCACCTGTTTTTGTTGTAATAGACACAATGCATCTCTCCTTTTTATTATTTAATATTGTCGTTAAAAATTTTATTTAGCGCCCCTTCACCCCG
>NZ_AZRN01000031.1 GCF_002895565.1 Petrotoga mexicana DSM 14811 | reverse complement strand
ATGAACTAAATGGAACCTATGGCGTGTAAGTCTTTGTAAAGCCAAAAACTGAGAACCACGCCAAGGGGAAGAAGAAATCTTGCCACATCTAGCGAAATCGGCTATGACGTAAGCGTCCAAATGATCTGTTTTATCGATATCGACAAAAGTCTTTTTGTAATTGGCTGTAGTTTTTGGATTAAGCTGGTACACAAGAGGTTTAAAAGGCAAAAGTTTCTTATTAGTTGACAGGAAATTGGCTATGTGAGTACTGTAAAAAGAAGTAGCTTCCAAAGCGATAACGACATAATCAAGGTTGTTAGAAACAAGGCAATTGGAGATAGCCTCAGCAATGTATTCAGCACCTATTCTGTTATTTTTAGTATCAAAATCAAGGAGTTTATTGTTTTGGAAATCGATTGCACAAACTGTATTAGTTAGAGAACTCACATCGATACCGACAAACAAAGTAGATAAAACGTCGTAATTCATAGTTATTTCACCACCTTTCGAAAAAAGATAAAGGATGAAAGAAAGAGATGCCCTAATCTTAGCAGCCAAAGGCAACCTCGCGCTCTATGAGCATCCACCAATGAAAAATAGCCTTGCTGATGGCCTAATCAAGGGTGATGCAGTAATCGGTTAGCAAGTTGACTGCTAAGTCAGGAAACAAGCTTTTTAGGCAACGGCCAAAAGGCCTTGCAGGGGGGCAAGGAATCTTCCCTCGCTAATCATCCTGGTACTATTTTAGCATTAGGGCATCTCTTTACAAAAGAAATAATAAAAAAAGAAATAATAAAAAAAGAAATAATAAAAAAGATCAAAAGACAGATTTTTAGTACCATTTTTTAAGTTTCATAACTATACATATTATACGAGGGGGCTATTAGTATGAAAAGATTGTTTGTACTTTTGGTAGCTATGTTAGTTGTTGTCTCTGGTTGGTCTCAGATGAAAAACCCTGATATCATCTTCGATGCCACTATTGGAGAAGCGGATACTCTAGATCCTCACCATGCTTACGATGCCGCCAGTGGTGAAGTTATTTTCAACGTTTACGATAACTTGATAGCATACGATGGTGAGAGCTTATCTAAATTTGTCCCTATGCTTTCAACGATTGTCCCTTCAGTTGAAAATGGTTATTTGAGGGACGGCGGAACAACATATGTCTTCCCAATAAGAGAAGGTGTGAAATTCCACAATGGTAACGATTTAACAGCTGAAGATGTCGAATATACCTTCGAAAGAGGCATCTTGTATGCTCCTGCCGGAGGTCCAATGTGGATGTTTTTAGATCCTATGTTTGGGGTTTCAGATATTAAAATTTTGGTAGAAGATTATGTAGGTGCTTCATGGGGCACGATATTTGATGATGATATGAATCCAACAACTCCAGAATACGAAGATTCTCTAGTTAATTTCTATTATGATGTGATAGATCCTGCAGTAGAAGTTCAAGGCAATGAAGTTCATGTTCATTTGGCAAGACCTTTCGCCCCATTTTTGAATGTACTCGCTTCAGGAAGTGGTTGGGGTGCGATATTAGACAAAGAATATTCTGTAGAAATAGGTATATGGGATGGAAATGCAGAAGGTTGGTGGAAGTATCACGGATGGACAAAAGAACAATCTCCATACGCAGACCATGCCATGGGAACAGGTCCGTATGAATTGGTCGAATGGGATCACGCTCAACAAAGGGTAACGCTCGAACGATTCGACGATTACTGGAGAGGCCCCGCCCCAATAAGAAGAGTAATCATTCAAGCTGTAGACGAGTGGTCAACAAGAAGAGCTATGCTTGAAACAGGCGATGCCGATATTGTAGATACTCCTGTTGAATATTTAGATATCGTAAAATCGATGAAAGATGTAACAGTTTTTGAAGGTACACCTGAAGTTCAAACTCAGAGTTTGCAATTTAATTGGACAATTAATCCGGAATCGCCTTACATAGGATCGGGTCAGTTAGATGGAGAAGGAATACCAACTGACTTTTTTAAAGACGAAAATGTAAGATTAGGTTTTGCTTATTCGTTTGATTATGAGGGTATGATAGAAGGAGTTTTAAATGGGCTGGGAACGCGTATACCAACAGCTTTACCAATTGGATTCTTAGGTTTTGATGAAACTCTTCCGTTATATGAATTTGACCTTCAAAAAGCTGAAGACTATTTTAAACGTGCTTATAATGGAAGATTATGGCAAACTGGTTTTAAAATGTCAATATTATATAATACAGGGAATGATACAAGGAGAATAGCTGCAGAAAACATAAGAGATAATTTGGAAAAAATCAATCCAAGGTTTCAAGTTGAGGTTAGAGGGATTCCCTGGGCAACTTATCTTGACCAAAGAGAAAACCTGATGATGCCTGCTTTTGTTATATCATGGATAGCAGATTATCCTGATCCTCACAATTTCATTTTTACATATTATCATAGTGAAGGTCGTTATGGATTATATTATGGAGAAAATTATGTACCTTTTGCAACTTTAGCAAGACCAGAATTTGGTGGGCAATCACTTAACGAGATGATAGAAAAAGCCGCAGTTGAAACAGATCTTCAAAAAAGAGAAGAAATCTATATAGAAGTTCAAAAATTCGTATCAAAACATGCGGTTTGTGTTCCACTTTATCAGCCAGAAGGGATAAGGGTTCAACGCTCTTGGTTAAAAGGGTGGATAGATAATCCCATCTGGCCTGGAGATTATTATTATCTTTATACTAAAGAAGATTAAGGAGAAAAGATGTTTTTAACGGGTAACTTGAAAATAGATAAAGATGGTGTATTGGAAATTTCTGGTGTAAAAAGTACTCACTTAGCTAATGAGTATGGTACTCCATTATTAGTGTTGGACGAAATTAAAATTAGGGAGAACATCAAAAGGATAAAAAATGTCTTCGATAGCGCTGATTATACTAATTATGAAATCGCTTATGCTTCGAAGGCATTTTTGAATACAGAGCTTTGTAGAATTTTACAAAGTGAAAATGTGTCTTTAGAGGTGGTTTCGGGTGGAGAACTGTATATAGCCTTTCATAGTTCTTTTCCTGTAAACAAAATTTTCTTTAACGGCAACAGTAAGACTAACGAAGAATTAGTTATGGCTCTAGAGAATGATGCAGGTCACATTATAGTTGATAATGAAGATGAATTTAGAAACATTGAAAAGATCAGTAAAAGATTAAGAAAAAAGACAAAAATTTATTTTAGGGTTATCCCCAACATTTCTCCAGACACTCATAAGTATATTTCAACCGGTCAAAAAAATTCCAAATTTGGGATGCCTTTTGATGACATGTTGAAACTTATTAAATCCATCAAAAATTCTGAAAACTTGGAGATAAAAGGTATTCATGCACATATAGGTTCTCAAATAAACGAGGCAGAACCTTATGTGGAGTTAGTAAAGACTTTTTTTGATCTTTTAAACAAAATAAGAGGAGAAACAGGGGTTGTTTTACCAGAAATTGATATTGGTGGAGGATTTGGTGTAGCACACTCGACTTTTGAAAAAGCTATAGATATTCAGAATGCTATAAAAAGAGTCATTCAAGAAGTTAGATTTTTATCAAGTAAATTTCATTATCCTTCTCCAAAATTAATAGTAGAACCAGGTAGATATATTATTTCTAACGCTGGAACCACACTTTACACTGTTGGCACGATCAAGAAGACTGAAAATAAAAAATACATAGTTGTTGATGGAGGTATGGCTGATAATATTAGGCCTGCATTGTATGGTGCAAAATATGAGGCGTTTATTGCTAATCGGTCAAAAGATAAAACAAACTTAGAAAAGGTTACAATAGCCGGTAGGGCTTGTGAATCAGGAGATATTTTAATTGAAGAGACTTGCCTTCCAGAAATAAAATCTGGAGATTTGTTAGCGATCCCCTCTACTGGAGATTACACCTATTCGATGTCAAGTAATTATAATGGTTTTCTAAAACCTGCCATTGTTTTAGTTAACAATGGAAAACACAAGCTGATAACAAGAAGGGAAATTTACGATGATTTAATAAAAAGGAATATTGAAAATAGCGAATGGAGATAAAGAATGTTAAATGAATTTATATGTACTCATTTAAAAGATAAAAGGTTATATGATCCTGATTTTTGGATAGATAGATTGGATAACCCCGATGAAATTTTGATGGATGAATATGAAATAAAATCATTCAACCATCTTCTTCACAAGAAGATGGTTGAATCTCATTTAGAAAACTATTATTACGATTTTTCAAATGCAAAAGATGAAATAATAGCAAATAATTTTATAAACGAAATTGAAAAGGTAATGCCATTGGAAGATTTAGAAAAATTAATCGGAGAAAATTTATTTTTCAAAGATAGTGAAAAAATAAGACCATTGAACAAAGATAAGTTAAGAGAGTTTCTCTCAAAATTTAGAGATTTCAAAAAGGGGATTTCTGAGGATATTTCAATATCTTTTGGCTTAGTAACTGATAGAAGCGGTTTAAAATCCATTCCTTTCAGATATCCATTAGGAATAACACCAAATCGTCCTTTTCATGATATTACCAGGCTCACCACTCTTTCACCAGGAGAACCTATTTTAATATACAGAAGAAGTTTTGAAGTAAATTGGTATTTTGTTCAGAGTTCTTTTTATTCAGGGTGGATAAATAGAAAAAATTTAATCGAAGTTTCTAAAAAAGAGTTTTTTGATTATAATAAATCGACAAGAACTCTAATATTGATGGAAAGTAAAATTTGCACTGAAGAGATGCCTATAATTGGTAAATTTCATTTTCAGATGGGAGATAAGTTAGTTCTAGCAAATGAAGATGAAACAAATAGATTTTATTTTGAAACGAACACCTTATTTCCTGAGGGGTGTTATCCGATAAAAATCCCTCTTAAAAATAGATTGGACAATGAAACATATGGGATTCTCCCAATTTCTTCGGCAAAAGAAGTAAAAACTTCTTTCCTTGATTTCAACCAGAGAAATTTAATTAAACAAGCGTTTAAAATGGTTGGTGAAAGATATGGCTGGGGAGGGAGCGATTACAATAGAGATTGTTCGCGTTTCATAATGGATATATTTAAGTGTTTTGGAATATATTTGCCAAGAGATACTAAGTATCAAGAAATCATGACTCCTGCTGAAAGAACTTCTTTCCCTCAGCAAACAGAGGAAAGAAAAATAATATTAGATGGTTTAAAAACCGGGGATATTCTTTTTATGAAAGGTCACGTGATGATGTATTTAGGTAAATTTGGAAATGAATACTATGTAAAGCATCAAGGGGCGGGCTTTAAGCAGAAAAAAACTAATGGAGATTTTGAGAGTTTCGATATTCATGGTACATTTATTATGCCTCTTTCTGCCTATACTTTAGGTACGAGAACTACTTATTTGGACTCTCTTTCATCGGCCGTAAAAATCACACAAGGTCTTAATAAAATATAAAAATTATCGGAACTTATATCTTTCTATCTTTTTGGGTGAGGTATATTTTTTTGAAATTTTTTAGTTTTCCTAAGGCTTTTTTGGTGAAAGAAGAAATGATTGTTTAAAAATCTTTATCAATCTTTTAAGCTTCCCTGTGTAAGCCCTGCAATAATATACTTTTGCGAGATAGCAAATACTATTATTGTTGGTAAAAGAGCGATCACAATTCCAGCAGCCAGCACATTCCACTGAACACCCGCCTTTGATACAATAGAATATAGCCCTACAGGTACAGTATATTTGTCGGAAGTGTTTAAAAACATAACCGCTGTAAACAGCTCATTCCAATTATTGACAAAAGAAAAACTGAGAATAGCTGATAGCCCGGGTAACATTAAGGGAATAGTGATTTTGAATAGAGATTGGATTTCGTTACATCCGTCAATTAATGCGGCTTCTTCGATGCTTTTTGGAATTCTATCAAAAAACCCCTTAGCCATTATGGTACTAAAAGCTGCACCAAAACCACTATAAATTATTACTAAGCTTATAAGTTTATTGATCAAATTTAAATTTGAAAACATTGTATATTGTGGAACCATGATTAAATAAGTTGGGATCATCTGAGAAAAAAATAAAAATAATATAATAGGATAATTCCATTTGAATTCTTTTCTTGAAAGTATATATCCACTTAACATAGCAAATATTGTTGAAACAAATGAAGCACCTAAAGATACGAAAATACTGTTCACAAAATACCTTTTAAAATTTACGAATTCAAATAATCTTTTGTATCCATACAGTGTGGGATTATTTGTCCAATACTTAATTGGAAATGAATATATTTCCTGCGTGGGCTTTAACGAAGTTAGTATGATCCAGTATAACGGAAAAATTGCAAAAATAAAAAACATAGAGAGTAAAATTATACGTATAACTTTAGGAAAAATTTTTTTCTTCATAAGCTAAACTCCCGTTTAGAAGTTAATTTTAAGTACATGATAGTATAAATGAAAAGAATTGAAATAATAACCACACCATGTGCTGCGGCTTTACTGTAGTCGGATTCATAAAAAACGGTATTTATAATCTTTACAGCCAAAATCTCTGTGCTGCCAGCAGGCCCACCGCGTGTCATCCCGTAAATGATATCAGGAAAATTCATAATCCATATGGTTCTCAATAAAATGGTATTTATCAAAGTGGGTTTAATATATGGTATAGTGATATTAAAAAGCTTTGTGAAGTAACCTGCACCGTCGATTTCCGCTGCATCGTAAAGAGAATCAGGGACAGACTGTAAGGCTGCTAAAATCATGATGGCAAAAAAAGGTATACCATACCAGACATTCACTAAAATAACAGAAAACATTGCTAACGAAGGGTCCGAAAGAAAACTAATGTTTTCTTCAATGATTCCAATTTTTATTAATATATCGTTGATAACCCCAAATTGACCATTTAACAACCATGACCAAATTAAGCCTATTGCAAATCCAGAAATTGCCCATGGATAAAAAACTAGTCCTGCATATATACCTCTACCTTTAAAAGGTTCTTTCATCAAAAGGGCTAAAATAAAGCCTAAGATCAATTGGAAAAACACGGAGAATAAAACCCATTCCAAGGTGTTCCAAATAGTATTTATATAAAAAGGATCAGAAAAAATGGCTTTAAAATTTTCAAAGCCTACCCATTCAATATTCTGGAAGTTGTAAAGGGAGTAATTTTTGAAAGATAACATTACCCCACTGACAGTGGGGTATAAAATAATAAAAGATATTAATAACAAAGTGGGTAATAACAAGAAAAAAATAAATTTTCTTCGCTTCAATTAAATCACCTATTTATAATATACCTGCATCTTTCCAAAAATCAGTCCACTGCTTCAAGCAACTTTCTACAGAAAGTTGTCCGAGCAATACCTGCTGCATCGTTTTTTCCTGGAATTCATTCCACTTTCCCCAGTTTTCATTATCCAAGGGGTACTGTGTAAATTGATAATGTTCGGGATCGTCAAACATCTTAGTCCAACCTTCGAAAATTTCTGAGCTGAAATACGAATCGTAAGTGTAAACTGATTGTAATACTGGTAAAGCACCATAACTTTTGCTCCAATAACCATTTATTTCAGCTGAAGCAACGAATTTAATGAATTTCCAAGCCAAATCCTTATGTTCTGAATATGTAGGAATTCCCCAGCCCACAAATCCGAAGGATGGATAAACATTTCCGCTTGTTCCTAAGGGAATTGGGGCAGTTTTATATTGGCCAGGCTGAAGCATTTCGTTTAGCATGCCAGTAGTGTCAGGGTCTTGAAATAATAGAGGCGTTATGCCAGAAACAAACGAATTAACTTGCTCATCCCATCCCCAATTTATTGAATCTTTTGGAGCTGTGTCTTTATACAAACTAACATAGAAATTTAACGCTTCTACAGCCCTTGGATCTTCAAAAATAATTTCACCAGATTTAGTTAAATACATATTGTTTGGATCTATGTCATCAAAGAATGAAGTGAAAACAATATCAATAAACGCTGTTGGATAACCCTTACCTCTAAATGCGAAACCATACTGATTTTTGCCCGATTCCGTTAATTTCTTTGATATTTCGTACAATTCAGGCATCGTTTTTGGATAGGTTTCAATCCCGTATTTTGCTAAAATATCTGGTCTGTAAAAGAGTGCTTTTACAAAAATGCCGTGAGGCAACAAATAAGGTATACCGTGGTAAATGCTGGCGGCTTCTAAAACCCCTTCGACCATGTCATCTTTTTCAGGCCATGCCTCGATGTAGGGCGTTAGATCTTCTAACTTCCCCATAGCAGCTAAAGCACTTAAATCCCAATCGCCTATCTCTATAATATCAAGCGGTTGTTCTGTACTTACCATTAAATTGATCTTTTGATAGGCTGTTTCGTATGGCGGTGAGATAACGTTAATTTTTACTCCTGGATTCAAAGTCTCGAACATTTGTACTATATTATTTAAGGTAGGAGTTCTGTAGGGGCTTGAAAAGGCTTCAATCAAATTCAAAGTTATAACTTCTTCAGAAAAAACGAACAAACTAACCATCAAAACACACATTAAAACAAGCAATTTTTTCATAAAACACACCCCCTAGTTTTATAAGTTTTGTTTAATTATATCATATTTGTAAAAAAATGAACATTTTAAAAAATAAACATGATATAATACAAAAAAACAATTATTGATAATAAAGTAATTACTTTATCCTATATTTAGATACTTCAAAAATAAAATTAGGGTGGGGAGTGGGGCAAAGGGGCGCTAAAACAAGTTTTAGAATTTCTAAAAACAGTATTTATTTCATAGTGAAAAGGAGGAGTTTTAATGAACTTATTTCTTAGATTAAATCCAAAACCTAAAAAGTTATTCTATGAAGGAGCAAATATTCACTTTGAAAGTTCAAAGCTTTCTATTTTCAAAAATCTTGAAGAAGAAAGTTTCATTAAGCTTTTCCCAAGTGAAGATTTTGTCTTTGTAAAAGACTCAGATAGTGCTGACTTAAAAATAGAAACTTTTATTTCCCCTACTGAAAAAGATTTAAATGAATTTATCAAAAGTAACGATATAGAGTTAAGCATTGATATTATGGATCTAGAAAGTTATTTAATGAAAGTGGAAGAAGAAAATAGAACGGTTAAAATCTTTTCTAAATCAAAGAAAGGTATTTTCTATGGGCTACAAACCCTAAGACAACTTGTTGATTTTGAGAATAAACTTCTGCCTGTAGTTGAAATATTCGATTCTCCTTCTTTTAAAATGAGAGGAATAATTGAAGGTTTTTATGGAGAACCATGGAGCCATCAAAACAGATTGGATATGATACATTTTTGTGGAACAAATAAAATGAATACCTATTGGTACGCTCCAAAAGACGATCCATATCACAGGGAAAAATGGCGAGAGGATTATCCGGAAGAAGAAATAGAAAAAATAGATGAGCTAATAAAAGTTTCAAAAGATAATTTTGTCGATTTTGTGTTTTGTGTAAGTCCTGGACTTAGCATGAAATTTAGTGATCAAAAAGAGTTTGATTTATTGTGCAAAAAATACTATGAAATTTTAAGTAAAGGTGTAAAAAAATTTGCTATTCTTTTCGATGATATCCCTGAAAAGTTGAATTACGAAGAAGATGAAAAAAAGTTCGAAGGGAATTATGGTTTAGCTCAGACATATATAGCAAACAAGTTATACGAATTTTTAAAGGGGAAAGATTCAGAGGTTAACTTGTACCTCTGTCCAACTGAATACTGGCAGGAAGAAGATTCGATGTACAGAAGGACGATGAAAGAGAACTTAAATCCTGAAATTCCTGTAATATGGACAGGGAAAGGTGTATGGTCAAAAAACGTAAGTAGAAAAAACGCAGATAAGATTTCAAGCCAGTTCGGTCATGATTTGATCTTGTGGGATAATTATCCAGTAAACGATGCAGATCAAGGAGAACTTTTCTTAGCTCCCTTAATGAACAGAGAAAATGACTTATGTATATCAAAAGTAAAAGGTATTATCTCAAATCCAATGAACCAGCCGTATGCATCGATGCTTGCAGAACAAACAATAGCAGATTATCTTTGGAACTCACAAGGCTACGATCCTTGGTGTTCATGGAACAAATCTATTTTTAATTTGGTGGGATCAGACTTATTTGAGGATATGAAATTATTCAGTGAAAATTTTTTAAAATCAAGAATTTTTGAGGAAACATCAATTAAGTTAAAAAGTCTAATAAAAGAATTCAAAAATGATCCCTTGAATAAAGGGGAAGAGCTAAAGGAGTACTTGGAGAGGTTGAGCAATCTTGATAGAAAATTGAAATACATGAAAAATGAAAAATTATATGAGGATATACATCCATGGTTAAAAAAGCTTTCCCAGCTTGCAGAAATAGCTAGTAAACTGTTTAGTTCTAGTGAAAAAGTTGAGATAAAAAACGAGGTAGATAAATTGGGATCTTATGTTGTTTGTGATGGTATTTTGGAAAAATTTATAAAAGATTTTGAAAGGCAGTGATGATTTGAAAGAAAAAGATATTGAATCTTTAAATGAAATTGTTTTATCAGGAGTAAATAATGTTTATACTGGAGCATCCATTTTAATAGGCAAAAATGAAAAGATATTGTATAAAAATACTTTCGGAAGAAAAAATGAAAACGAAAAACTTACTGAAGAAGATATCTTTGATTTAGCAAGTGTCACCAAAGTGGTTGGAACTGCAACCGCGGTTATGAGACTAATAGATGAAAAACAAATAAAATTGGAAGATAAAATTGGCAAATTCATAGAGGTAAGTAGACCAAAAAGCGAGGTTACAATCTTTGAATTATTAACTCATACTTCTGGAATGCGGGCTTATTCAAACCTATGGCAAAAGTATCGAGGAGAAGAGTTGCTTAAGCACATAATCAATATTCAACCCCAAGAAAACGTCCACAAGTGTTATGAATATTCTTGTTTAAATTTTATTACGCTTATGAAAATCGTTGAAGAAGTTACTCAAAAGCATTTCAAAGAGTATGTTGAAGATATTTTTAACGAAATAGGAATGGGAAACACTTGTTTCAATCCAAAGAATAAAGATAAAGTTGTATCCACATCTATCCGAGAAGG
Organism: Petrotoga mexicana DSM 14811; assembly: GCF_002895565.1. Classification (GTDB taxonomy): domain Bacteria; phylum Thermotogota; class Thermotogae; order Petrotogales; family Petrotogaceae; genus Petrotoga; species Petrotoga mexicana. The sequence continues at coordinate 31,275 of NZ_AZRN01000031.1, read as the reverse complement.
TAAAAGATTAAAGGGTGTGGTCGAGGATGAACTCGCCTACTATTTAGGTGGAGTGAGTGGTAACGCAGGTTTGTTTTCTAATGCCAGTGATTTAAGGATTTTCATAATTAGTTTGTTAAGTGGAGAAATAGTTTCAAAAGACACTTTAGATCTTTTTACCACTACTCTGGTAAAAAGAGGGGAAAATACTACCCATATAGCTTGGATGGCTCCACCTATTGCAGGATGTCAATACTCACTTGATAGTACAGGATTCGGTCACAATGGTTTTACAGGCACATCCATTTGGATTGGAAAAGATGGGTTGTTTTCAATATTTTTGACCAATTCTGTATATTACGATAGATTCTTAAAAAAACCCGAATTGAATGTGATAAGAAATAAGATAAATAATATAATTTTTCGAAAAGATCATTAATAAATGAACACTTTAGAAGTAAAAGGAGAAGATATTATGTTGGTGATAGGTTTAATGTCAGGGACATCAGTGGATGGTATAGATGCTGCACTAGTTGAAATATCAGAACAGGACGAACAAAAATTAAATGTTAAAGTTGTTAATTTTATAAACACACCATATAGTAAAAAAATGAGAGAAAAAATTTTAGAATGTTCTGACCCTGTAACTGGTAGCGTGGATAAAATCTGTAGATTGAATTTCGAGCTTGGAGAATTGTTTGCTCAAGCCGCCAAAGAAGCTGTTGAATTAAAAAACTTGAATATGCAAGATGTGAATTTAATAGGTTCCCATGGCCAAACTATATACCATTATGTGAGTGATGATTTTATTTCCACGCTTCAAATAGGTGAAGCTAGTGTAATAGCAGAAAGAACTCAAGTTACCACCGTTAGCAACTTTAGGGCGAGAGATATTGCAGCGGGTGGTCAAGGGGCACCACTTGTACCATATGTTGATTATATTTTGTTCAAAAGTGATGATTACAACAGGGTTATGCAAAATATTGGAGGAATAGGAAACTTCACCTATATACCAAAAAAATCTAAGTTGGAAGATATAAAAGGTACGGACACAGGCCCAGGGAACATGCTTATAGATGGCGTAGTTCAAATTCTAACCAACGGAGAACAAAGTTATGACAAAGATGGGAAAATTAGCGAAAAGGGTAAGATTTCTGAGACTCTTTTAGCTGATTTAATGGCTCATCCTTTTATAAAAAAAGAGCCCCCTAAAACCACAGGAAGAGAAGTTTTTGGGTTAAAGTACGCAAAAGAGATAATAAACAAAGGAAAAAGCATGAAATTAGACGACGAAGATATTGTTGCAACCGTAACAGCTTTTACCGCTAAATCGATTGTCTATGCTTACTTAAGATTTATAGGTATTAACATAGACCAAGTTATAATCTCTGGTGGTGGAAGTTATAATCCTACTTTGGTATCGATGATAATATATTATGCAAAAAAGATGATAGGCGAAAAAGTTACCGTGGTGGTGATGGAAGAGTTAGGTTTTTCAAGTGATGCTAAAGAAGCGGTAGCGTTTGCAGTATTAGCTTATCAAACTTACAAAGGGAGAAAAAATAATGTACCTCAAATTACTGGAGCCAAAAGGTTTGTTACCCTTGGTGAAGTAGCCCCCGTAGATAAAAATAAAAATGTTGACAAAACACCATTTTGATGATATAATCATTTTTGGATTTTGAAAGTTTTTAATTTTTTCCGGGTTAGCTCAACGGTAGAGCGGGTGGCTGTTAACCACTAGGTTGGGGGTTCGAATCCCTCACCCGGAGCCACCATAGTCGTATCATCCCCTCATGGCAGCGAATTAGTTCGCTGCTTTTTTTGTTTTTGTATCTAAATGGTATAATTGAAATGAATTATAGAATATGTAAAAAACTCAAATGAGGTGATACCAATTACACCCAAATTTTCGAAAACATTGAAAAAAGCAAAAATAGAATTTGACAAAATCCATCATTTTTTAGTAAGAGATCCTTTAGTGAAAGAAACCATGTTTACTTCAAGTTCAACGGTTTATTCTGTTTTAAGAACTATTAACTTGTTTTTTTCTTTTGTCGTATTTATCCCTATTATAGGAAGCATTTGGGATTTTAACTTACCGCATTTTTTAGGATACCTCTTAAGTGCCTTTGGAGTTTATTTAACTTGGATTTTTGAATGGGTGACAAAGTCTACGATTCTTGAAGAAATACGTACAGTAACAATAATTCAAATTTCTTTACATAGTGTATTTGGTATGTGGTATCAATTTTACGATTATTTTGAAATTTACGATTTTATTCTTCATTTTACAGGAGGTATTTGGCTTTCATTTCTTATATATCCGTTGGTGATGGGTTCTGAACTAATCTGGACTAAGATGAAAATGCCTTTTTTCTTTCTAAAAATATTTGTTGTTACCCTCTCTATTGTTATGACATTGGGCGTGTTTTGGGAAGTAGGAGAGTTTACTTCGGATCTAATCTTTAGAGATTATCCTGGATACAGATTAGCTCAAGAAGATAGCCTTTTTGATACAATGACGGATTTTATTGGAAACTTTATAGGAAGTTTAACGGGAATATATATTTTTTGGAACACTCTGAAAAGATTGAACAAAACTCGTGATATGGATTCCCTGCTAGAAAGAATCGGATCAGCTTTAAGAGATTATGTGAATTCTTTTTAAAAACGTTCATAGAAGGAGGAAAGTTCACATATGAAAAACCTAATATTAGTTAGGCACGCCAAAGCAGAAAAAAGATCTTCGGAAATTGATGATTTTGAAAGAAAGTTGACAAAAGTTGGTAAAAACGATTCTAGAGAAGTTGCAGAATATGTGGCTAAAATTTTAAATAAGGTTGATCTTTTGATTACCTCTCCTGCTTTAAGAGCGAAAGAAACCGCAGAAATCTTTGCAAAGTCTTTTAAATCAAAGCCAAAGGTAATAGAAGAAGAATTACTGTATGATGGAGAAGTAGAAGAGATAATTGAAAAAATCTCAAATATTACGAAAGGGTATAACAATGTAATGATATTTGGACACAATCCAACTTTTGACGAACTTGCAAAAAGATTAACTGGTGATGATTTGCATTTGAGAAAAGCGGGAGTAATTTGTATTGAAGGAGAATCATTCGATGATATTTTATCTGGAAAAGGAAAATTAAAATGGATGGTAGATCCGAAGTCACTAAGCTCTTAAACGATATTTCAGCCAATCCATGGATATTTTTAAAAGGTTACATCGAATATTTTGAAAAAATGAAAAACCGTCTCCTAAAAAACATTTCTTATGTTTTTGATGAAAAGGGGGAAGATAGTGTTCACGACATGAGAACATCGTGTAGAAGGATAGAAGCAAGTATAGATTTTTTGGAAGGATTTTCAAAACGTGAAAGCTCTAAGAAAGCTAAGAAAAAAGTAAATAAGATATTAAAAAAAAGCAATAAATCAAGAGATTATCAAGTTCACTTAGATTTTCTTAAGAAAATTGAAGAGCAAAATAATGAAATAATCGATTATTTCGAGAAAAAATACAGTAAAGAGAAAGAGAAGTTGAAAGGTTATTTAAGTTCTTTAAAAACCTCGGAGTTAGATCATCTACTAGAAAGTTGTTTGAGTTTCTTGGTGTTTGATTTTGTACAAAATTTTCAGATAAATGATCCTTATTTTGATAATCTTTATAAAAAAGAATTTAAAGAAGTTCATGAAGACTTTAAAAATACTGATAGAAGCGACGATAAAAAGCTTCATAAAATAAGGATAAAGATTAAAGACTTGCGTTATAAAACAGAGATATTGGGAGCATTGAAAGGTGAAACTTTACTTGAAGAAGACATGTTTAAGCAGATTCAAGATATTTTGGGGACTCATCATGATTTGATTATTTTAAAGAAAAAGTTGGTAAAAAAATTTCAAGAAGATAATATTAAAGCTTTATTAAAAGAAATTGATAAAGAAATAAACCAATTACAAGGGAAGATAGATGTTGGGGTGAGTGAGATTTTTGAAAAGTTATACGACAATATTTGTAGCGAAAAGGCTTAAATTTAAATCTTATAAAGAGGGGTGAAAAAATGAGCAATTGGATAGGGGTAGATATAGGGGGAACCAAAATACTTGGCGCCTTATTTGATGAGAAAGGTAACAAATTGAAGTCAGAGAAAAAGAGTTCCAAAAGTTCAAAAGGCAAAGAAAAAGTTGTCGAACAATTGAAGAAAGTTTTGGATTCTTTACTGAAGGAGAATAAAGATGTAAAAGGGATAGGAATAGGTGTACCAGGAGTTATAAAAGATGGAAAAATTACCTTTACTCCTAACATGCCTTTGAATGAATTTAATTTAGTCAATTTTGTTGAGAAGGAATACAATATCAAAACTATTATAGAAAACGATGCTAATGCGAGTATGTATGGGGAATGGAAGTTTGGTGCCGCTAAAGGAGTAAAAAACGCCGTAGGTTATTTTGTAGGAACAGGAATAGGTGGCGGTTTAATATTGAATGAATCATTATATAAAGGTTCGTTCAATTTCGCTGCTGAGATTGGGCACATGAATGTGTACCCTGAAGGCCCTCTTTGTGGTTGTAATCTTCGTGGTTGTTTGGAAAGTTTGTCTTCTAAAGTAGCTATCCAAAGAGAAATAGTTAGAAAAAAAGAGAGAGGCGAGAAAACCTTAATAAAAAGCAGTGATTTGAAAGGCATAGTGAAAAGTTCTACTTTGAAAGCTGCTTATGATCAAGGGGACGATCTTGTTAGAGGGATATTGAATGATGCCGCAAGATATATAGGAATAAATGCCGGTTCCATTATTAATTTACTAAATCCTGAAGTTATCGTTTTAGGAGGGGGAGTAATGGAGGCATTAGGGGAACAATTGATGCCTATAGTAGTTGAAACAGCCAAGCAGTACTCTATACCTCATATCTTTGAGTGTTGTGAGTTTAAATTATCTCAATTGCTGGATGATGCATGCTTGTATGGGGCTTTTTCACTTGTTAAAGAAAAAGTAGGTGTATAACAATGGTCGCAGGTGTTATAAACATAGGAACAGAAAATATATCTTTTGATATTGCTCAGAACGATCAAGATGATATCGATATAATAGAAAGTTTGGATTATCCCTTATTCTTAGGAAGAGATACCTTCACAACAGGAAGGATATCTTTTGAAAAAGTAGAGATCCTAAGTCAAAAACTTTTAGGATTCAAAAGGGTTGCAGAGGAATATGGAGCTAATAAATTGAAAGTAGTAGGTACCACCGCTTTGAGAGAAGCAGAAAATTTAGATTTTATTTTGGATCAGATCGAAACAAGAACAGGTTTTACTATCGACGTTTTAGATGATTACGAAGAGAAATCACATATCTACATGGAATTGATAAGGAACTTTGAAAAATATAAAAAGTACAAAAGGGATGATGTTTTATTTGTTTACATAGGAACGGGAAGCATGGGTTTAGCAACGTATTCTAAGGGTTTGATTGATAGTTCTCAAAATATAAAAATAGGTTCTGTTAAAGTTTCAGAGATGCTCAGAGATTTGGAAGAAAACACATTACACTATAGTAATTTAATCAGAGAGTATTTAAACACATTTTATCAGCCTATAAATGTTTGGCTTATTAATAAAAAGATCAAAACCTTTGTAACTTGTGGCAATGAAATTGAGTTTTTAGCTGGACTTTTGGGAAAAAATGAAGAAGAAGTATTAAACATTCCCCAAGAGGAGTTCGATAAACTTTTTCAGAATTTGAAATCAAAGAATGCCACCGAATTATCTAGAGAATACGATATTTCTGAAAGTAAAGCGAATTCGTTGTTATCAGCTTTAGCTTTTTATCGATTACTTTTAGAAGTATCGGGAGCTGAAAATATTTTAGTTTTTCCGAAGGTTAATTTAAGTAGGAGCTTGTTATTTCAACGGTTGTTGAGCAGAAAATATAGAAGATTTTTTAATTTATTGGAAAAGAGTACAATTATCTCTTCTAGAAATATAGGTAAAAGATATTTCTATGAGGAGACTCACAGTCAAACGGTAGAAAAATATGCGATAAAATTATTTGATGTTTTAGAACCGATTCATCAGTTAAGCAAAAGACATAGACTCCTTTTGCAAGTGGCTGCTATTTTACACGATATTGGAAAATATGTAAATATTAAAAAACATTATTTGCATTCGTATAACATAATTAAAGGCTCAGAGATCATAGGTTTAACTTCTAGAGAGTTAGACATTGTATCAAGGATCGCTTACTTCCACAGTGCTCAAGATTTGGAGATTGATGATTATTCATCACAATTGGAAAACATACCGGATAAGATTTTGATAACAAAGATGCTTGCCATATTGAGGCTTGCAGATGCCTTAGATGTCGCTCATGAGAGCAAATTGGGAGATATTGAAGTTAATTTAGAGGGTAATCATCTGATTATAACTACTCATACACCAAAGGAAACTTTGTTAGAAGAGTGGGCATTGAAAAGGAAGGATAATTTCTTTTTGGAAGTTTTTGGAATACTTCCAGAGTTATTGAAAAAATTATAAAGGGATGAGATTTATGGCAAAAACTAGTAGCAACAGAAGAAAAGAAAAGAAAATAGATTTGAACGATTACAAATATTATAATAATAGAGAGCTAAGTTGGTTGGACTTTAATTTTAGAGTATTAGAGGAAGCCTATGATACAACAAACCCTCTTTTAGAAAGAGTCAAATTTCTTTCCATAACCTCATCCAATCTTGAAGAGTTTTTCATGATAAGGGTAGCTGGCTTGGAAGAACAACTTCAAGCTGGTTTCGGTGGAATGGATATTTCTGGCTTAACACCTAGAGATCAATTAATGAAGATCTCACAAAAAACACATGAAATGGTGGAAATGCAATATAAATGTTTAGAAAGTGAGCTACTACCTTCTTTAGGAAAGGAGAACATCAAAGTTCTCAAAGTTAATGAGATTGATGAAGAAAAAAAGGAGTTTTTAGATAATTATTTTCAAACGACGGTTTTTCCCGTAGTAACTCCCATGGCTGTCGATCAAAGTAGACCATTTCCGATATTACCTGGTAGCGGCATAAATCTAGTTGTGGAGTTAGAAGATGAAAAAGAGGAAAGGTTATATGCTTTTATACCCTTACCAACGATTTTTCCAAGATTTATAAATATTCCCTGCACGGATGGCACATGTTTATTTTTAACTGAAGATCTTTTAAAAATGCATTCTGATTTATTTTTTAGCGGATACAAAGTAATTGAGATTTCTGAGTTTAGAATCACACGTGATGGAGACCTTTCTATTGACGAAGATGATGCCAGAGATTTGTTAATTGAGATAGAAAGTTCACTTAAAGAAAGAAAAACAGGTTTTCCTGTCAAATTAGAAATATCCAAAAATATGGGAAAGAACCTGAGGAATTTCCTTGTAAATGCACTAAATTTAAGAAGTGATAATATTTATGAGATTTCCAATCTTTTAGATTTGAGTTCTCTTATGGAAATTGCTAATTTAGAAGGGTATGAGCATTTAAAATTTGAGTATTATTCTCCCCAACCTTCCCCAAGCTTTTATGGCAAAGAGGATATCTTTAAGGTACTTAGGGAAAAAGATGTTCTTTTACACCGCCCTTATGAGTCTTTTGAGCATGTGATAGATTTTTTAAGGCAGGCGGCAGAAGATCCTCAAGTGTTGGCAATCAAACAAACTTTGTACCGAGTTGGGAAAACATCTCCAATCATAGATTATCTTATTAAAGCAGCAGAGAACGGCAAGCAAGTTACCGTTGTGGTAGAAGTCAAAGCCAGATTTGATGAAGAAAATAATATCCAATGGGCTAAGGAGTTGGAAAAAGCGGGTTGCCACGTTGTTTATGGGCTTGTCGGATTAAAAGTACATGCAAAACTATTGTTGATTGTTAGAAGAGAAGAAAGTGGGATCAAGAGATACGTTCATATGAGTACAGGGAATTACAATTACATAACTGCAAAATTATATGAAGATATAGATTTTTTTACTTGTAAGGAAAGTTATGCTCAAGATGTATCAGCACTGTTCAACATCTTAACGGGTTATTCAAAACCTCCAACATGGAAAAAATTAGGAGTTGCCCCTACAAGTTTAAGGGAAACTTTTTTACGATGGATTGATAATGAAATAGATGCAGTTAAAAAAGGTGGAAAAGGGAGAATAATAATAAAAGTTAATTCCTTACTAGATGTATCTATAATAAAAGCTTTATATAAGGCATCCATGGCCGGTGTAAAGGTTAACTTGATCGTTAGAGGGATATGTGCTTTAAAAGTAGGAATAAAAGGTGTTAGTGAAGGTATAACGGTTAGAAGTATAGTGGGAAGGTATTTAGAACATAGTAGAATATATTATTTTGAAAATAATGGATTACCTAAATTATTTATATCAAGTGCCGATCTAATGCCTAGAAATCTGGATAGGAGAGTTGAATCTTTGATACCAATAGAGCAGGAAGATTTGAAGCAGCGATTGATATATGTATTGAACCTTTATCTAAAAGATAATTTCAAAGCAAGAGAGTTACAACCGAATGGAGAGTATAAAAGACCAACGGAGAAAAAGTCAAAATTGTTTATAGTTCAAGATGAGCTGATGAAGGAAGCAAAGAAAAAGTTTAGAAAATTTATAAAAAAGCAAGAAGTCGACAAGTTTAACTTTCCAAAATTAAAATAAAAAAGGGCTAAAAGCCCTTTTTAATGTATAAAAAACACTCTAGCTTCTCCCGGATTGATTGTTACTCTTAAATGTGCATCCTGAACGTTCCAAGAGCTTTCTCCTCTTCTGTAATTTTCCAATTTTGTTTGTATGTTATGATCACTTTTCCAGGTATAATATCCAAGGTCTATATCGAAGAAATAAGGATTTTTAAAGTTGGTATTGATAGCTATTACAACTCCTTTTTCTCCGTTCCACCAAAACATTGCACTTGCATCATCAGAAAAATCAATAAAATGGTAATTGTTAGGATTTTTCAAAAGATCTTTGACTTCCTCTTTTAGTGTGCCTAGTAAGGAAAGTAATTTCACCATATGATGGTCTGTATCCCAGTGCAATACATACCAATCAAAGAATGCGAGTTTGCCATAAAATTGATCTGTTGAAGGTAAATTTTTAAATCTTTCTTCCACAGGATCTTCTACATCTAGGCCTGTGTTCATAGGTTGAGGTTCAAAAAGCTCATATCCAGAGTTTATGAATGTTATTCCGTTTGGCATGAAAGTATTTACCACCGCTGTTAATTTTGAGAAAGTTTCTTTACCTTCTCTTGTAACCGCTCTTGGGGTATCTGGTGTCTCTGCCGTAGCAAATGTAGGTAAAGATATTTTTGGTGCTATTTCTGAAATGAATTTTTTGAACCAGCCTTCTTTTATTCTTGGCTCAGCCCACCATGAATTTCCCAAAATTCCATCGTAGCCACTTTTTTTAGCTTTTATATGATTGTCCATACTCAATTCTTCCGCTATTATTACAAAGGCAGGGTCGTATTCTTTCGCCCTTTTTATAATTTCATGTTCAAGTTCATCAGGTAGAGCATGGCCCATGTCCAACCTAGCACCATCTATACCGAAATTTTTTTGATAGAATGGGATAATATTTGCTATTAAGTTCCAAAGTTCGGTATTCTTTTCTTTCCCTGGGAACAAACTCGATTTAACCACGTCAAAGAGCACATAAGGAGGTTGATTTGCCCCATCTATATAGTTTAGGGCTTCTTCTGGATGAGAAAGATAGAGTCTTAAGAAAGTAACATCTTCCCATGCTGGTTGGGGATCATTTATCCAATCTGAAAATCCTGGAACGGTAATTACTTTAAACTCTTTTGCTATCTCATCCAAAAAATCTGGGTTATTTTTATTTCTTTTTATAAAATTCTCCCATTTTTGTGGCTCCTGAGTTTTTGGATCCCATCTGAATTTTTTAAGATGATTTTTGACTTGTTCGTCATTGTACACAATTTTTAAATTTTCTTTGCTTGGTTGAACAAATCCAAGCTCTTTAACTGTAGGAGGAGCAAAACCGTTCATTTCGTCTATATCTATCCAATAGAACCAATCGGGATGTTCCAAAATAAGATCGTTGTCCCTGGCTCCTGTTCTTGGTACAAAGTCTAACAATACCCTCATTCCAGCCATATGAGCTGCTTCAACAAAAGCTCCGAATTCTTGATTAGGGGTAAATTCATTTCCCAAAAGAGTATCGTGATAATCTTTTTCTACGGAGAAGAAATTCTTAACTGCGTATGGTGAACCTACTTCACCTTTTTTAAATTTGTTGCTGGCTTGAGTTATTGGAAGTAAATATATACTATCGACGTTATAAGTAGCAAAATAGGGTATTAACATCAACATTTTTAGGAAAGTACCTGATTCAGTGTAACCTTTTTCGTCTATCGGAACGAATAAAGTGGTTTGATCATGAACATATGCAGCCGTAGCTCGTACATGAGCTGAATAAAGTATGCTAGTTTTGATCCAATCCGGTTCTTTAATATTTTTAATAAAAGAAAGAGGCTTGCTGTAATCCACGTCTTTTGCAGAATTTTTTGATAGATTATCGATTATATTGGATATAAACTCATAGGGATTAACAAAAAACTTTCTCCCTGCTAGTTTAACTTTACCAGTATAATTAGGTGGCATCCATCTTTTCGGTATTGCGTAATCGTCTTTCCCCTGTGAAATTTTACTTTGTAGGTATTTATTAATTTCATATAGAATGGGCATCTTTTACTTCCCTCCTCATATAAAAATTGGCGGAGGCGGTGGGACTCGAACCCACAAGGGGATAAACCCCACCGGTTTTCGAGACCGGCCCCTTAGCCAATTCGGTGCACGCCTCCACAAGTTATTGTTAACTATTTAAATATTTATTCAATAAGGTTCAAACCTTTTAGATACTTTCTGGTAAAAATTTCTGGTTCTAAACCTTCAAAATCCACTGAGTAGTTCAGCCTTATAATTATATCTTTATTTAAAGACAATGTCAATGGTTTTGAAATTCCTTGATTGACCATTCAATTTTTGCTCCTTCAGTGAATCCGTATCGATCAAAGAAACCTGCTTTTACTTCTAAAGCAAACTTGAAAGGTTTGTAAATTATGTAAATAGGGCAGGTTGATTCTTCACAAGGTTTCATGTTTTGTATATCTAATATTGTTCCACTGCTATCTATAAAAGCGATGTCGAGTTCAACAAAGGTGTTTTTCATCCAAAAGCCTCTTATTCCAGGGGTTGGAAATACAAAAAGCATTCCATAATCTTCCGGAATATCTTCTTTGTACATCAAACCAAATTCTCTTAATTCGTTCGTATTAGCAATTTCAATAGGAATCGTTACAATACTTCCCTCTTGCGAAATGGTTAGAGTCCCTTTTGGAAATTCCGGTATATTTATCGATTGACTAAATAAATTGGTGAAGAAAATTATCGAAATTAAAAGGATGAAAGCAATTTTCTGCATAATTTTTAACTCCATTATAATAAATTAGGCTTCGAACTTTTTGTCGAAGCCTATTTAAATTTCTTTCATCTTTTGATAGAATTCATAATTTCATTTAAATCTGGTTGATCTCTTAATTCGTAAACTTTTACAAATTCAATTTTTCCTTCTTCGTCGATTAAAAAATTCGCTCTTTTGGAAAAACCGTTTTCTTCATCGAATATACCATATTTTCTAGCAACTTCTCCATGGGGCCAAAAATCTGACAAAAGTTTAAGTTTGTTGATTTTCATACTTTGAGCCCATGCTTTTTTTGAAGGTGATGAATCAACACTGATTCCTAAAGGTACAACGTTGAGTTTTTCTAATTCGTTGTATTTTAAATCTAAGTTTTTCATCTGTGTTTCGCAAACCCCAGTCCAAGCTAGAGGGTGGAAGGAAAGCAGAACCTTTTTTCCTTTAAAGCCAGATAAAGAAATTTCATCACCATTTTGATCTTTCAATTTAAAATTGGGAGCCGCGTCTCCAACTTTCAATGCCATGGTATCACCTCTTATCTCATTGAGTTTATGAAACTTTCTAATTTGTTTAAATCTATGCTTCTTTTAAAAAGTGGATCTTTGTTTTGCTTATAAATAGTCAATTGCTCTTCAAAAGTTGGTTTTCCCTTTTCTTCATATATTATACCTAAAGGAATTTTGTCCTCTTGGAAAGCTATTTGTAGAGCTTGCATTTTATCTGATGGATCGTAATCTTCCCCTAATTTGTAAGTATGTTCATTAAACCAGGCGTAAGTGTTTATTTTATTGAACGTCACACATGGTTGGAACAAATCAATTAGAGCATAGCCATTATGTCTAATAGCTTTTTTAATAATTTCTTTCGTGTTTTGCATATCTCCCACAAAAGCCCGTGCTACAAATGTGGCTCCATTGGCTATAGCAACGGCAATAGGATTGAAGGGGTTAAGTATTACTCCGTTTACTTGAACAGGGGTGACCATTCCCTGTTGTGAAGTAGGAGAAGCCTGGCCTTTCGTCAGTCCATAAACCCTATTATCATGAACTATGTTTGTTATGTTAATGTTTCTTCTCATATTGTGGATAAAGTGGTTGCCGCCTTCACCGTACATGTCTCCATCTCCACTTTCAGCTACTACGTATAAATCTGGATTAGTCGCTTTTATGGCAAAGGCAACGGGTAAAGTCCTACCATGAAGACCATTAAAAGCGTTGTTTTTAAAGTAATGAGGGATTTTCGCTGCTTGTCCTATTCCTGAAACGAGTACAAAATTGTTGGGAGTTATTTCTTCCATTTCTTCCAGAGCCTTTTTTAATATATTCAGTATTCCAAAATTTCCACAGCCTGGGCACCAAGCAATGTCTAATTCTTTTTCATTTTCTAGACTAAACATATTTTTTCTTTCTATCATTGTAATTCCTCCCTTATCTTAGCGGTTAGCTCTTCAACTGAAAATGGCATTCCATTGAATTTTAATATCTTACTATCTATTTTTATGCCAGTTTCTGCTCTTATTAACTTTGCAAATTGACCTGTGGCATTATTTTCAACATCGATTATTTTTTCTGCCTTCTCTAAAAATTCAACCGCATTTTCCGGGATGGGATAAACTTGGCTAAAATGAAGCATAGCAAGATCCTTGTTATTTATATTTTCTAGAGCTTCTTTGACGACATTATAATTTGAACCCCAACATACGACGAGATATTTGTAGTTATCATTTCCAAAGAATTCAGGAGAAATAAAATCCTCCTTTAAAGCCTCAAATTTTTTGAGTCTTTTTTCCACCATTTTAATTCGGATATCCAAATCTTCCGTTATATGACCTTCCTCGTCATGTTCATCACTATCTACAACAACTAATCCATTACCATAGTTAGGTATACCTCTTGGTGAAACTCCGTTTTTTGCTTTCGAAAGATCATATCTTTTATAATCTTCAGTAGTTTCTACAAAATATTTTTTATTTTCAATTTTGGAAAGGTCCAACTTTTTAACGTTATAATACGAATCAACAAAAAATTGATCTGTCAAAATGAATACGGGGATTTGATATTTATCCGCAATATTAAAAGCCTTTTGAGTTAAATAGAAAGCTTGTTCAAGGCTACCAGGAGAGAAAACCAACCTTGGGAATTCGCCATGTCCAGCGTGTATAACAAGGTTCAAGCCTTCCTGAGCGGTTCTTGTCGGTAAACCTGTTGCAGGAGCAGGCCTTTGGGCTAAGTGAATTACTAACGGGGATTCGATCATCCCAGCTAGAGAAAGTCCTTCTTCCATTAAAGCAAATCCTCCGTCAGAAGTGGTCACCATTGATCTTGCTCCTGCGTACCATCCACCTATTGCCATATTGATTGCGGCTATTTCATCTTCGGCTTGTTCGACTAAAATATCGAAATTTTTTGAAAAATTGGCTAAATCAACTAGAACTCCCGATCCAGGTGTCATTGGATATGAAAAAATTGAATCACAATTGCCTGCTAACGCTCCAAGAGCTACCGCGTCGGTTCCGCTAATTAATAAATCGTCTTTTAAAGATTCGTTTGCAGAGATCTCTATTTTTATCTCTCCACTTTCAGAAAAGTCTTTACCTAATTTGTAACCTTCAGAAGCGGCTTTTATGTTATCGGAAACAATTTTTTCTCCCTTATCTCCAAATCTTTCTTTTAGATACTCTTCTATAGTCTTTATGTTTGTTTTGAAAAGACCCAAAATTACACCAACAGCAACTATATTTGCATATATTTCGTTACCTATTTCTTTCGCAATAGAAAGGATGGGGACGTTGAAAAGATTTTTATTTTCTAATTTTAAAAAATCGTTATCTGCTATGATCAGAGTATCTTCGGTCACTCTGTCTCCAAGATGTTCAACAGAACTTTTTGTAAGAGGTATGAGTATATCTATTTTGTCGACGTAACTTTTTACAGGTTTAGAGCTTACCCTTATTTCAGTTGAATTACTTCCACCTCTAATCCTAGACATGTACTCTTTTGTGGCAAATACGTAATAACCTTCCCTTTTGAGAATAAATGTTAACAATCCTTCTATCGTTTGAATCCCTTGACCGGCTTCACCAGATAAGACGATTGATACATCTTCTTTGATAGTTTTATTCATTCGGATTCCTCCTAAGATTTTGTTTTCTACTTACTCAATTATATCAGACAAAATAAGTCAAAAATGAAATGGAATGTAAAAATTTTAAATAATTTTATAATTTTTGATTATGAAATTATAAAAATGATTTCCAGCCATTTTCGTTTAATTTAAATTCTACAAATTCACCTTGAAAATTGTAATTTACTTCCTCTGGAAGTACTATTGTTTCATAGCTTTTTAAGTTAACATATACGCCAAACCCTTTTTTATTTTGGTTGGCAAATCTGGAAAAGCTAAAGTATTTGGTACACAATCCTTCGGTCTTCCTTGAAATAGAATAACTGGTGTGAATGTTGTTGAGAACTTTTTTAGATTTATCAACATGGATTTCTCGAGGTCTTCCCCAGTCGTATAATCTATAAGTTAAATCTGAACTTTGCTGTATTTCAAGTAAAAGGCTATTAGGGCCTAAGGTATGAACGGTTCCCGCAGGTATGAATATGGAATCGAATTTGTTCATTTCATAACTTTCTAGTACATCATCCCATCGATTATCATCAAAAGCTTGCAGGATATATTTATTATTATTTGAAACTTTGATTTGCCCCTTATCTTTAAGAAAGTACCATGCTTCTGATTTCCCCCATGGTTCGTTTTCTAATTGTTTTGCCATTGTATCATCCGGGTGTAATTGTATGGAAAGCCAGGATGAGGTAGCAATTAATTTTAACAACAAAGGAAATTTTGGGAAAAGTTCACTGGCTTTCCCATATTCTCTTTGGCTATTTTTCCCATACAGGACAGTTTCGTATTCATCTAGAGGGGAATATAACCAGACTTCACCTATTGGTTGATTTTTTTCATAGTTGAAAATTCTATTCAACTCGCTACTTCCCCAAATTTTCTCACTAAAAATTGGTTTTGAAAAAAGCGGCTCCGATATCTGCATGTTTACCTCCTGTTAAATTTTTTTAATTCATTTTCTAAAATACTAAGTCTTAATAATATTTTATCTTGATATGCTTCTGAACCACCGTTGTAAATACTATAGGCATCTTCTTCTCCGTAACGTAATTTGATATCGTATAAGTATAAGATAGAAGTCATTAATTGCACATCAGGTCTTTCTTTTATGATATCCCAATACCAAGATTCAAAGAAATTAATTCTTTGATAAAATTCAGGATAATTATGTTTTAAATACCAATAAGTAGGAGCTTGTATCTGAAAATATCCCAAACTTTCCCCATTATCTCCTTTTATGTTTTCAAAATTCGTTTCTACTATTCCAATTGCTAGTAATTCGATCGGATAAACATATTCAGTTACATAGGGAAATTCTTTATATAATATTTCAAAAACTTTGACGAATTCTTTTATTGTTGTTTTGTCCAAAGCATAGTTATTTTTTAAGTACTCTTCAAAAAAAATGATTTGCTTTTTGTAGTTCGGGGATTTAAAAACTAAAAAAACAATTATTATACATATTATTAAAATTAAAGAAAGTATAAATAGATACTTCAGATTTCTATTTGCTAAGAATTGTTTCATTTGACGCTCCTTATGGGATCGTTGCATATTATAATAATTATACCATCTTTAATTATACTATCTTTTCCTCAAAACACTTAATCAAAATTTAATAAAAATCAGTCATTCTGTTTATTAACATTTTAAAAAAACCACACAATCTTTTCTCACAAATAATATAATAATTCTTGAATTATGTTAAAATATTGAATGCCAGGAATCAGAAAAATAATTGATAAAAGGAGTATTTAAATGCTTTTGGATAATGTTGCCTTGGGAAGATACGTTGAATTAGACTCATTGATGCATTCACTGGACCCAAGGGGGAAGCTTTTAGGGTTGTTCGTTTTAGCAGGATTTGCTTTTTCTATAAACAGCTTTTACGATGTTTTAATTATGTCTTCATATACTTTGTTGTTGATGTTGTTATCTAAATTAAGTTTGAAATATTATATGAAATCCTTAAAATCAATATGGTTTATAGTTATCTTTGCTTTTGTAATTCAGTTATTCACAATAGGTGGGAACACACTTTTTAGGATCGGGTTTATCAGAATAACAGATACCGGTCTATTTAATGCCGCTATAATTACCTTCAGAATATTATTTGCGGTTTTGTTATCTTCTGTTCTCACGTTAACTACTTCTCCTACCTCTTTAGCTCATGCTCTTGAGGATGTCTTGAGATGGTTTTTTGTACCCAAAAGATTTGCTCATGAAATATCGATGGTAATGACGATAGCTATCAGATTCATCCCTGTAATTGCAAATGAAGCAGATCGTATAATGAAAGCACAATTAAGTCGTGGGGCAAACTTCGATGATAGAAAATTTTCTGGAAGAATTAGAGGGGCAATATCTATAATTATTCCTTTGTTGGTATCTGCCCTGAGAAGGGCTGAAGATTTGAGTATTGCTATGGAGGCAAGAGGATACAATGGTTGGGAAGGGAGAACAAGATTTAAGCAGTTTAATTGGGAAATAAAAGATACTTTTTTCCTCATTTCTTTTTCTTTAGTATGTTTCACTATCATTTTTATTTAAAAGGTGTTTTTTGATATAATTTAAATGGGTAAAAAAGTGAGAATATTATGGAGGCGCCTTATGAATTTTAAATACTTATATGGTCCTGTACCTTCTCGAAGATTGGGAAGATCCTTAGGAGTAAGCCCAATACCTCCAAAAACTTGTAATTTTTCTTGTGTATACTGTCAGCTGGGAAGAACGACTAACATGACAAACAAAAGACAAGAATTTTTTAATTTACAAGATATTTTGGAAGAGTTTGATGTTTATGTTAAGAACGATCTATCCCCGTTTGATTTTGTAACCATAGTTGGTGAAGGCGAACCATTATTATACTCTAGAATTGGTGAACTAATAAAATCAATAAAAACTTATGTTGATAAACCTGTTGCTGTAATTACAAATGGGGCTCTACTTTCTGAACAAAAAGTAAGGGAAGAATTAAATGAGAGCGATCTCGTAATGCCAACGCTGGATGCATATGATCAAAGAACGCTTAAAAGAATAAACAGGTCTCATAAAAGTATATCTTTTGATTCGTACGTGGATGGATTGATAAGTTTTTCTAAAAACTTTAAAGGTAAAATCTGGATGGAATTTATGATGGTAAAAGGGCTAAATGATGATGAAGAATCTTTAAGGAAAATCAAAGAAATATTTAATAGAATAATTTATGATAGATTGTATATAAATTTACCAATGAGACCTCCAGCAGAAGATTGGGTAACAGTTCCAGAAAAAGAAAAAATTGAGCTAGCTCAAAATATCTTAGGAGGCATATCCCTTGATTTTTTAGAAGAAGAAGATTTTTACAGCTCGATAAAAGATGATTTGGAAGCTATTTTAAGTATAATAAAAAGACATCCGATGAATCAGCATGAAATTGAAAGTTTTTTAGATCAAAGAAAATGTGAAAATAAAAATGAGATTTTTGAAAAATTAGAAAAAAATGAATACGTTGAAAAAGTACAGTATTTTGGATTAAATGTGTATAGGTTAACATCTATGAGGAGGTAAATAAATGCCTGAAAATAAAAACGATAAAGAAAATAGAAACGATAAAGAAAATAAAAATACCAAAGAAGAAAAAAAGAAAGTAAGGCCTTCTAACATAATTTGGGTTTATATAATATTTGCAGTTATTTTTATTGGAGCTCTCATTTCTTTGAATTGGGAAAATAATCCTATGATATCTTATTCAGAAATGTTGAGTTTGATCAATAACGGCCAGGTGGAATCCATAAAAATAAATCAAAATGGAAACGTGGAAATACTTGGCAAAGACGGTACTACTTATGAATCTTTTTCACCAGCTTTAGTAAACGATAAACAATATGTGAATAGTTTAATTCAAAAAGGTATAAAGATAGAGTACGTCGAAAGTATTGGATCAAAGTGGTGGTTTGCGTTATTAATAAACATAATTCCCATAGTAATAATGGTGCTTTTCTTTTTTTGGTTATATCGCTCAGCTACGTCAGGTGCTAAAAGCAGCATGAACTTTGGAAAGAGTAAGGCAAAAAAGTATGAGCCCATCGGTGAAAAAGTTACTTTTAAAGATGTAGCAGGAATCGATGAAGTTTTAGAGGAAGTAGAAGACATTGTAAAATTTTTGAAGAACCCTCAAGAATTTCAAGAATTGGGTGCAAGAATGCCTAAAGGGACTTTATTGGTAGGACCTCCTGGAACAGGTAAAACTTTGACGGCAAGGGCTATAGCTGGTGAGGCAGATGTACCTTTTTATTATGCCAGTGGTTCAGATTTTGTGGAACTTTTTGTAGGGGTTGGTGCATCGCGAGTTAGAGATCTTTTTAAGACAGCTAAAGAAAATGCTCCTGCAATAATATTTATAGATGAATTAGATGCAGTAGGTAGACAAAGAGGAGCTGGTCTTGGTGGTGGTAACGATGAGAGAGAACAAACCCTTAATGCCTTGTTAGTAGAACTCGATGGTTTTGATCCTTCGACAGGGGTTATTGTAATGGCTGCTACCAATAGACCTGATGTTCTTGATAAAGCATTACTTAGACCTGGTAGGTTTGACAAAAAAATAATGGTGCCCCCTCCAGACGTAAAAGGAAGAGAAGAAATTTTAAAGATACATATACGTAAAAAGAAGATTGCCCCCGATGTTGATTTAAAATTGTTAGCCAAAAGGACACCGGGATTCGTCGGAGCAGATTTAGAAAATTTAGTTAACGAAGCGGCTTTAATAGCCTCAAGAAAGAAAAAAACTCAAATCGAAATGAGTGACTTTGAAGAGGCTATTGATAGAGTGTTAACTGGTCCATCCAAAAAGTATAGAATAATATCTGATAAGGAAAAGAAGATTCTATCATATCATGAACTTGGGCATGCTATTTTGGCATATTTATTGCCTAATACCGACCCTGTTTATAAGATTACTATTATTCCAAGGGGTGCAGGTTCGTTAGGTTCTACTTTACAAATTCCTGAAAAAGACAAATATCTAATTAAAAAATCTGAAATACTTGATAGAATCGTTGTAGCCCTTGGAGGAAGAGCAAGTGAGAAATTAGTTTTTAATTTTGCTACTACAGGAGCCAAAGATGACCTAAGAAAAGCTACGGATTACGCAAAATCCATGATTTATAGGTTAGGAATGTCCAAAAAATTGGGTCCGGTGTATTGGGAAGGAGAAGAGGAAGAAATATTTTTGGGGAGTGAATTGACAAAACAAAAGAATTATTCGGAAGAAACCGCGAAAGAACTTGATGTTGAAGTCAAGAAAATAATTAACTCTATGTACGACAAAGCGGTTGAACTGCTTAAACAAAATAAGGAAAGACTTGATCTTCTAGCTTCTTATATTTTTAAAAAAGAAACGATTTATGGTGAAGAGTTCAAAAAGCTTATGAACAAAGATCTTGAAGAGTTAAAGGAATATATTGGGGGCGAAAAAGAAATAAATGAATTTCTTAAAATAGATGTTGTGAATCATGTTAATTATCAACCTGTTTGAAGGCGAGGAGGAAATAATGTTAAGAGCTATTATTTTTGATATGGATGGGGTCATCATTGACAGTGAACCCATCCATTATAGTGCAAATAAAAGAATTTTTGAAGAACTGGGAATTCCTATTAATAAAAGTTTATACAGTAATTATATAGGCGTAAGTAACCAAGAAATGTGGCAAGATTTAAAAAATGAATACGATTTACAGCAAAGTGTCGAAGAATTGCTTGAAAAACAAAACTTAGAGAATTTGCAATTATTAAGAGAATGTGCTAAAGAGCCTATAGAAGGTGTGATAGAGTTATTTAAAACTCTGAAAGAAAACAATTATAAAATAGCTTTAGCCTCTTCCTCGCCAATGAGATTGATTAAAGAAGTTCTTTGCATGTTTGACATTGAGAAGTATTTTGAAGTTGTGGTGAGTTCAGAATACGTCGCTCGTGGCAAACCGAAACCTGATATTTTTATATACACAGCTGGATTGTTAAAGGTTAAACCAGGAGAATGTGTAGTTATAGAAGACTCAAAGAATGGTGTTAAAGCGGCAAAAGCTGCTGGGATGAAGTGTATAGGCTTTAAAAACCCCAACTCACTCAATCAGGATCTATCGAAAGCAGATTTAGTGGTGGAAAATATGAAAGAAATAACTTTAGAATTGATAGAAAAGTTAGAAAAAGTGGAGGCTTAAAATTAAGGGATTTTCGATGAGAAAGTGTATTCGAATCCAACTAACATCCATAATTCTTTGTTTCGAAAAATTGTTTGAGCAAAAAAAGTTGGGTTGTTTCCAATTTTAAAATTGATTCGAAAGATGTTTTCAACAGTTGTTGGAGGAACCGGCCCATGAACGGAATACTCTTGCCATTCTTCTATAGTGTAGGGTGTGTCTATATTAACCGAACCTTGAACTAGATGTTCATAATCTATTCCAAAATGTTCGCTTTCAAAAAAAATTTTGCACAATTCGACATCGGGTCCATACGGGAACCCAAGAAAGTAGTTTATAGTTTTATCATCTGCACGAAGAAGATTTTTCCAAACAGGATAAGTAAAATCTTTATTGTCTTCATTGTCTTTCCCTTTATTGTACAACCATGTCGAAGTCTTATAAAACTCCGCCCCATAATCTATTTTTTGTCCTTTTTTTCTGCCCCCCACCATGAATCCGTAAGCGTTGGGAGCACTACTTTGGCTTTCCGATGGTAATTGATACTGATCTAAAAGGAACTCAGAATACAATTTATAATTTTTAAAATCGATCGTTGATGAAAGATATCCAGCAACGTTTGAATTTGACTCATAAACGTTGTGATAAACTAAGAAAGGATTTAGATCGACAAAATTTGGCGTAATATCATATAAAAGAGTTATTTCGCCTATTTCGAACATAGCAGGAGAAAATTCGAAAGACAACTTTCTTGCAACGAATGTTTTTTCTCTCTTTGACACTTTTGGTCCAGGTGCTGTTAATAGATATTCGTATCCGAAATCTCCCATAGAAGTATCCCAATTTAGAGAAAAAAGCAGGTGGTCCATGTAAGGGACTCTATCGTTTATTCCAAGTGAGTAAGACCCCTCTCCCCATTTTAGTTTTCTTCTTCCAATAGAAAAATCAAATGGTTCGGATGAAATTTCGTAAAAAACTTCATAAGGGATATCTGAATCAACGAATGGTGTAAAATCTTCCCGAATTGGTAAGTTATGCAAACCATTATTTTCCAAATAATAAACACTTGCATCTGGTAATATGGGGATAGATAGGTAAAAAAGATCATTATTGCCAGAAGAAGCGGTATAAGTAATTTCAAAGAAAGGTGGTAAGTAGTCGAAAGTCTCCCATTCTATGACATCTTCAGGCATTTTATCTATTTCATAATTTTTTAGTACTATACCAGGTGATAAAGAAAAATCAAAATTAACTTCTGAAAAAACGCTTGTGAAAATAAGAGAGAATAACAACATTACAAAAAATCTTTTCATAAATTTCCCCATTTTTAGGAATAATAAACGTTGTCTACAAACCAATCCATTTTCATTAGTTCTTCGTCTTCAATATCTTTGCCATCCGAGACTTTCATATTACCTTTCTTATCAAAAATACTACCTCGGAAAGGATGAAACCTATTTTCTATAATATCCGTTTTCACAGTGTCAACAAGGTTTTTTGTTGTAGAAGGGACTATTTCACTTATAGGGGACAAACAAACAACTCCACTCTTAAGTCCACCCCAAAAGTTCTCAATCTTTTCTGAACCGGAAAACAATCTAAATAAGGAGAAATTTGACCCTCTTAATACATCTTTAATGATGTTTTCGTAGTAAATTCCCCAATTCCATACCACCGAGGTTAAATGGGTAGTTGGCGCATAATCTTTCATATCAATATGGTAACCAATAGTATACACGCCATATTCTTCTCCAACTTTGCAAACTTCCGGAGAATCCTGATGATGGGTTAAAACATCAACTCCGATTTCATTTATTAAATACTCTGCAGTGTCTCTTTCGTATTCTATATTGCGCCAAGTATTCGTCCATCCAACAAATACTTTTGATTTTGGATTAACGGCTTTTGACCCTAAAGCAAAGGCATTTATTCCCATTATAACTTCAGGTATACCGTAGGAAGCAACGTAACCTATTTTATTGTTAGTTGTCATAGCCCCTGCTATCATTCCGGAGAGGAATCTTGGTTCGTACATCCGGCCAAAATATGTGTTAATATTCTTAGTAGTACGATATCCGGAAAAATACATGAATCGAACATTTTGGAATTCTTTTGTTTTTTGATTCTGTAAGAAGTCAAAACTTGTGGAAAATATTAAATCGAACTTTTCTTCTTCAAGTTTATCTAATATTCTTTCATATGTTTTTAAATCAGAAATATTTTCAAAATACTTTGTTATTATTTCATTTCCTAGTCGTTCTTGAACGTACCTTCTTCCCAATTCATGAGAATATGTCCATGCAGACTCTTCTATTGATGTGTTGTAAAGGAAAGCTACTTTTAATGTTTTTCCAGCGAAAATCTGAGGTAATTTGAATAAAGGTTCTGATGGTTTACCTAGTCGTTCCTCTAATTCTTCTACTAACTCGTTAACTTGCTCCCTCATTTCTCTTTCAATAGTGGGAACATTCTCCAAACCAAATTTTTTTAGGTATTCTAAAAAAGCCTCTTCTTCAGTCAGAGAAATCTTGTCCTTAGCAACTTCCCTATATAGCTTTCTAAATAGAAGATATACTGAGGTAACCAGTTCATCATATTTATTCTCAACGAACTCACTTTTTTTCTCATAATCTTTGATTAACTCATAAAGTTCTTTGAATTTGCCCTCTTTATTGAACCAAATTATATTGATCTTTGTCTTTTTATAAAAATCTAGAAATTCATAGTAGATCCTTATTTCAGGGTTGTTTTCATCCCATTTTGGGATCAGCCTAGTAACTTCCCCACGAATTGAAAAAGCGTCTGAATATTTCAAAACACTTACCCTTTTGTTTCCTTCAACAATGTAAAACCAGTTCATATACTCGTAGGCTGTTACCGGATCCCTTATCCCTTCAGATATATGAGCTTCGTACAAATTAATCCATTTACTTGCAAATTCTGAATCAATTTTCATTAAAGGATAGAAATTTGCTGAAAAAGATAATGACCGAGAATGATAGTACGTTCCTTTGATCCTTTCTATAGGGATATCTATTAGACCAAGTTTTTCTTCCTTAATTATTTCAACGTTATGGATGATATCTTCTAAACATGGTAGATATCCATCTTTTCCTTTTGAAATATTAGCCAAAAAGTCTTTTTTTGCTAATCTATTAGCTTTTTCATACTCGCTTCTGCTGAGACTTCTTGAGGTTCTATACATTATGTTAGCCCCCTTTTTTTGTGGCTATATACTCATTTTAGAAACTTTACGAATGGCGCCCCTTAAAAACTCCAAAACTCAATTTTGTTTAAAAAAGATTTTTTGTACAGAATAGCAAAACCTTTTAGGGATATATTTATATAAGAGTAATTCAATAATACAACATAATAATTAAAATTTCGTTTAAAGGAATTAATTACTTTCTAAATTAAAATGGTCTTTGGACTTATCTTTTTATAAGTACAAATTTCTATAACTTCTTTTTTTTCTTCATCGTACTTTATTAATTTGTAAGGTACCGCATTTATTAAATAAGAAATATTATTTAAGAATTTAATTTCGAAATCAAGTTCTTGGAAATCGTATCGCGGATGAATATGACCATATATCCAAATTTTTGGAAATGTCTTAAGATAAAACTCCCCCAAGGCTTCTGATGGGATATGAGATTGACCGTATTTTTTTATCGTATTTTTAATATAAGGAGGATTGTGTGTAACCATTATATCGATTTGCTTGTACTTATTACCTTTAAAGATTGTACTGAAACGTACCTCTCTTTTAAATTTATTAATATCTCTTTCTTTGAAATAAAAAGGTCTATAACCATGAGCTAGAGCACCGGAAAATCCTGCTACTATAATGTCTTTGCCTATGAATTTTTTTAAGTTAACTATGCCATGATTTAAAACATAAACTCCTTTGTATACCTTTGAGAAAGAGTTATTTTCTTCTTCGTATAACTTATAATACTTTTTATCATGATTACCGTGTACCATCAAGCTTAAGGATGGTTTGAATTCGTTCATCACGTAATCAATGTATTGTGGAGAAAGATCTCCTGCACAAATAAGTAAGTCAAACTTTTTCTTGTCTTTATTTGTTAAGTATACTTCCTCGTCAGAAATAGCAATTATATCTATCATCATTTTAATTCCTTTTTAATAAAAGACTCTATAAAATTATTTTATCAAAAAATAGAGATAAGTTGAAATTTTGTGTTATTATAAGGTAATCATTTCCTACAGAAGTGATAGAGAGCGCCAAAATCGATGGAGCAAGTGAATTAAAAATATTTTGGAGGATCATAATACCTTTATCTCAACCTGTAATAGCTGATTTGGCTGTGTTATCATTTACTTGGAGATGGAACGATTATATTTGGCCTTTGTTAGTTGTTAGTTCCCCAAAATATATGACCCTGCAGCTTGGATTGGCATTATTCTCAGGTGAGCATACCGTACAATGGGGATCTCTTTTGGCAATGACAACGCTCTCTATGATTCCTGTAATGGTTGTATTTTTAGCCTTTCAAAGGTATTTTGTAAAAGGTATAACAATGGGATCTTTAAAATAAAAAGGGGAGGAGAAAATATGGTGGATGCACTTTTCATAGGGGCTCATCCTGATGATTACGAGGCTTTTGCAGGGGGAACAATACTTCGATTGAAAAACGAAGGGAAAAGTTGTGGTGGAATAATCTTAACCGATGGCTCTGCAGGGAGAAACAACGATATCAACATAAGAAAATTGGAGGCAGAACGTGCTGCAAAATCTTTGAAACTTGATTATTTTGAAATGATAGGACTGAAAGACGGATATTTAGATGAAATTAATAATTTAGCCGCATTAATCGCAAATCTTATACGCAAATATAGGCCCAAAATCCTTTTCTCACACTATTTTGAAGATAAGCACCCCGATCATAAGGCAGTTGGAGAAAGTACTAAAGATGCCTTATTTTTAGCCAGAACCAAAAGAGAGGATTTAGAAAATGTGCCCTACAATTGTACCAATGTTCTTATGTTCATATCTGATATCACAAAGATTCCTCAATCAAAAGTTTATTTAGAAATCACCGATTTTTTGGAAGACAAAATCAAGGTTTTAAGATTATACGAATCTCAAAGGGAAGTTTTAGAGCCTATACCTTTGATGAACAAATACATATCAGCCGATGTTTTAGAAGGAGAAAATAAAGCCGTAGAAGTATTTTATCCTCTAACTTTGGTAAAAGGAGAAGGATATTATGTATTATAAGGTCGAAGAAGATGGAAGCTTAACTTATTTTCAAATATTTCCGAAAGAGTACATAATAAGTAACAGATCTTCCACGATGTTATTGAAAAACTGCATACCTTTTTCTATTTTTTCCAACAAGTATGGAACGGTAATCTCAAAAATAAGATTAAACTTTTACCCAAAACAAAGGGCGAAATTTTGGCCTGATGGTATGTCGGCTAATAATGGCTTATCAAAAATGACTGTTATGAGCGAGCCATCTGCTTATTCTTTCCTTATTAAATTTAAAAATTTAAAAAATTTAGTGTTCTCATTCACTCCTGCTTTTAAAAAAGAGTTCAAACTACCTTTTTTTGATAAGATAGAAATTCCTATAAGTTACCAACAAGAAGTAGAAAATAATGGTTTGAAATTCGCTGATGACTTTAAAATTATCATTAAAAAGGGTGAGATAAGAGATCTAATAAAAGGTGAAAAAGTAGCCTTCGTGTTGAGATCTGATAAGAACAACGAAATAGAGATTATTATTGGGAAAGAAGAAAAAAATTTAGAAGAAAAGAACACAGAATATCTTCAGTATCTGAACGGTTTAGTACAAAATAAAGACTTAAGTGAGTTAGAAAAATCAGAATTTTTGTTTACAATGCACACGGCTTTTTCCTCGATAAAAGGTTATGATGGGAATCTAGCTTTAGCAGCCGGAGTTAATTATTCTTTCCCAAATAGAACATATTTTAGAGATAGTTTTTGGACTATCCAGCCAATAATGAAAGTGGATCCAAAATTTGCCAAAAATCAAATTTTATTTTTGTCCGAAGGTGTTCATGAAGATGGGAGCTGCCCCAGTGGTGTAATGAAATTAGGAGAAGAAGAATTGGCTTTTATCAGAAGCAAAAAAAATATGTTACCCAAAAGGGCAAAAGAATTTTATAAATACGAAAAAGATTGGTGGTCAAACCATTATGACTCTGGAGGGTACTACATAATACTTTTGTCTGATTACATTAATAATACTGGAGACTTGAGTATTTTAAAAGAACGATTTTCTGATGGCACTGTATTGGATAAGATTGGGAATATTCTTAAAAGGTATATTAGTTTAGATATTGATAATGATTTATTATTTGAAAAGCCTTTTGATTCAAACGATTGGGCGGATAATGTGTACAGAAATGGAGCGGTCACATACGATTTGGCGATTCAAATAAAAGCCTTCGAAGAAGCTTCTTTAATATATGATTTAATTGGTAATAAAAAGACTGCTGAAGATACAAGAGAAAAATATCAAAAAATGAAACACAATTTCAACAAAAAGATGTGGAACGAGGGAAAAGGTTATTTTAATGATTTTATTGGCGACTATTTGGAAGATCACCTGAATATAGATACGATATTGTCTTTGCTTTTTGATATAGCAGATGAAGATAAAAAAAGAAAAACTTTAAACGCTATGGAGAGAATGCTTGAAACAAAGAATAACAAAGAGCAAAAGTTTGAAGATTGGGGAGTTATGTCTGTTTGGCCATTTTTCAAATCAAAAAAGCACCTTTTCAGCAAAAGTGTGTTTCCTTACAGGTACCACAATGGGAGTGATTGGCCTTATTTGTCTTCTATATATGCCCTGGTTAAGAAGAGAGAAGGTATGGATTATAAATATCCTTTAACTAGATGGTGGGAATATTCTTTGGAAAAAGGATGGATAAACCCTGTAGAATACTATAGCCCAATTTATACTCGAGGATCACTCAACCAAGGATGGTCTTCCATGGCTGCAACATTATTTCTTTGAATTATCAACGATTAGAAGTAATTTGAGACGATTAGAAAGAATTATAGTCGAATATTGTATAGATAATTAATTTCATTTTAGAACGAATTAATTGTATAATATAAATAAGAATTCATAAAAGGAGATGATCAACGTGAGTAAAGTTGAAGATTATTTTAACGTGGAAGGCAAAGTAATAGCGATAACAGGTGGAGCCGGTGTTTTATGCTCTGAAATGGCTAAGTCCTTGGGAGAAGCAGGTGGGAAGATTGCTATAATGGATCTTTCGGAAAAAGCTATGACTTTGTTAAGCAATGAATTAACAGAGAAAGGTGTTGAACACCTAGCGATTAAAACTAACGTCTTGAAAAAAAATGATTTAGTAATAGCAAAAGATGAAATTCTCAAAACATTTGGTAAAATAGATATACTGATAAATGGGGCAGGTGGCAACAAACCCGAAGCAACAACAAGTAAAGATAAATCTTTTTTTGAACTCCCAGAAGATGCAGTACAGTGGGTTTTTAACTTGAACTTCTTGGGAACATTTTTGGCAAGTCAAGTGTTTGGAGAATATTTTGCAGAAAAAGGTTATGGAGAGATAATAAATATCTCATCGATGAACGCATTTAGGCCCTTGACAAACATCCCTGCTTATTCTGCAGCTAAAGCAGCTGTGAGTAATTTTACACAATGGTTAGCGGTTCATATGAACCACAACTATTCGAAAAAAATAAGGGTCAATGCAATAGCTCCGGGATTTCTCTTAACTAATCAGAATCGATTCTTGCTGACCAATGAAGACGGTAGTTTAACCCAAAGGGGAAATCAAATATTGGATCATACACCTATGGGAAGGTTCGGAGAACCTAAAGATCTAATTTCTACAGTGATGTGGTTGATAAGCGATAGTTCTGAGTTTGTTAACGGTGTTGTTGTTCCAATAGATGGAGGGTTCGCCGCTTATAGTGGTGTATAATATATATTTTTGTTTATAAAAGCTATAAGGCCCAGTTGTACGCGTGAAAGTCAATTTAATAAAAAAATAAAAGGAGTTGATACAATGGATCAACAAAAAAGCGATATAGCGGTTATAGGGATGGCGGTGATGGGGCAGAATCTTGCTTTAAACATGGAATCAAAGGGTTTTAAGGTATCCGTTTACAATAGAACAAATGAAAAAACTAAAAGATTTGTTGAAGAAAGAGGAAAAAATAAAAATATTCAAGGGACTTACTCCATTGAAGAACTTGTTAATTCATTAAAAACGCCAAAAAAGATTATTTTAATGGTTAAAGCTGGCAAACCGGTTGATGATGTAATCGAGGAACTTTTACCTTATTTGAATAAGGAAGATATAATCATAGACGGAGGAAATTCTTTTTATAAAGATACAGACAGGAGATACGAAGAATTACATAAAAAAGGAATAAGATTTTTAGGAACCGGTATAAGTGGAGGGGAATACGGCGCATTACACGGTCCATCCATCATGCCTGGGGGAGATGAATCCGCATATGAAGAGGTAAAAAATATACTCGAAGCTACTGCTGCTCAAACAGAAGATGGTCCATGTGTTACTTACCTTGGTCCCAAATCAAGTGGTCATTATGTAAAAATGGTTCACAACGGGATAGAGTACGCCATTATGGAATTGATAGCAGAAACATACGATATTATGAGGAAAGTGATTAAAATGAATCCTCAGGATATGAGTAAAGTATTTAAAGAATGGAACGAAGAACACAAATCTTATTTGATGGAAATTACTTATAAGATTTTAGAGTGGAAAGACGAAGAAACTGGTCGACCAATTGTTGACGTTATTCTAGATAGCGCAAAACAGAAGGGTACAGGGAAATGGAGTGTTCAAGACTCTTTAGACTTGAATATTTCCATACCCACCATAAACGCCGCCGTAAATGCAAGAACCTTATCCTCAATAAAAGATGAAAGGATGAGGATTGGAGAGATATATGAAACCCCCATCGAAATGAATTTAAACGAAAGCTTTATAAATTCCCTAAGGGATGCTTTGTATATTTCAACGATAATTGCTTACGCAGAAGGTATGAAGTTGTTGCAAGTTGCATCCAAAGAATACGCGTATAATTTAGATTTGTCAGAAGTTGCAAGAATTTGGGAAGATGGATGTATAATAAGATCCGCATTTCTAAAACCAATCCAAAGAACATTTAAAAATGACCCCAATTTAGTAAATTTGATAATTTCTGACGAATTCAAAAGTGATTTTAAGGAGAAAATTCCAAAGTTGAGAGAGGTAGTTTCTCAAATCAAACAAGCTGGCATACCTATTCCTGCTCTAAGTTCGGCTCTAGATTATTTTGATGGATTAAGTTCAAAAGAGTTACCGGCGAATTTGATTCAAGCACAGAGGGATTATTTTGGTGCTCATACATACGAAAGAAGGGACAAAGAGGGTATATTCCACACAGAATGGCAAGATATACATAATATATAAAAAAGGGAGGTAAAGAGGTGGCTGAAGATACTACTAACATCGCAATAGTAAATTCCAGCACTTTTGGTATATATTTTCCTGATTTAATGCAAAGATTAAAGAAAATAGGTATCGTTGAAAGAATAACGGTGGATCCTAAAATACCGGCGAAAGAGTTAGCAGTCAAATTGAAAGGTTTTAAGTTTGTTATAGCAAGCGTTACACCAAATTTTACTTCAGAATTTTTTCAATACAACAAAGATGTAAAATTAATTGCACGTCACGGTATTGGATATAACAATGTGGATATAAAAGCTGCCACTGAAAGTGGCGTTATGGTTACACGGGTTCTTGGTATCCACGAACGGGATTCCGTAGCAGAACTTGCGGTTGCATTGATTCTCATATGTCTCAGGCAAATTATTCCTGCGAATAATGCGGTTAAAGAAAATAAATGGCAAGATAGAAAAAATTTTGTCGGTGATGAACTATCAAAATTGACGGTAGGAATAATTGGTTATGGAAACATTGGAAGCCGTGTAGCGGAGATAGTAAAAGAGGGATTCGGTTCAAAAGTCATAGCGTATGATCCTTATATAGCTGACAAGGTTATAGAAAAAACTGGGGTAAAACCTGTAAGTTTTGAAGAACTTTTAAAAACATCCGATGTAATAAGCCTGAACGCTTCTTTAAATGAAGGGAACTATCATTTTATAAACAAAAAAGCTTTCGACTTAATGAAAAACGAGGTTGTAATAGTTAATACGGCAAGGGGAGAATTGATAAACCAGAATGATTTTATAGAGGCTTTAGAATCAAAGAAAGTTTCCGCTGCAGGGCTTGATGTATTAGAAGAAGAACCAATAAACCCAAATAATCCATTATTGAAATACCCTAATGTGTATATATTGCCTCATATAGGAGGATATGGAAAGTATTCGTTAAGGAAAATGGATGAAAAAATGGTTGAAGATATAGAAAAATTGATGAAAGGTGAAATTCCCGAACAAATAGTTAACCCTGAAATTATAGAAAAAATTATAACACAATATGGGTGGGGAGCGGGGCGA